>CAZALW010000152.1:0-7689 GCA_964485705.1 uncultured Thiotrichaceae bacterium | reverse complement strand
TTAAAACATCAGATTTGGTTAGATAGGAGGCATCCTGTGGTTGGCCGGACGCTTAAAGATTCAGGCAGATTACCAAGAACCCAGTTATGCAACCAAAGGCCAAAGAGGACATGGATTGTAGTTTTTTCGGTTCCTACTTCCCAATTAAGAGCTTGTGCCTTTTTGTAAGCCTCACCAGCTTCACTAAAACTAAATCCGTATAATGTTGTTAATGCTATAGCCAGTAAAAGCAGCATATCAAGTCGTTTTTGTTTTTCATCATTATTATTACTGTCGGGAATATCCAGCCCCTGTTTTGCAAACGCCACCGCTTCATGGTAGTTAAATCGTTTTAAAGCATCACGACTGGCAATACCCACCAAAAGGTAATGGCTTTATTATTATCTCCAGATTCTTGAAAATGCCAGGCTAGATTTTCAGGTCTGGCCGCACTATCATCGGTAAGTTGTATCAAGTAATCTGCTATTTGGGCATGTAACTTGATGCGATCAGTCTCAGCAATTATTGAATAAGCAGTGTCATTGATCAACATATGCCTAAAAGCGTAACAATCCATATTTCGGACTAAAAAGCCTTTCTTTATGAGCTGATCAAGTAAAGAAATAACCGTGCTTTCGTGCTGGTCATACAGGTGAGTAATCAGATTAATTTCTGTTGGTGAGCCAATAACGGCAATTATGTAAACCAAAGAGCGTAGTTCCAAGGGTAGTGAGCCAATACGTACAGTAATGACAGCTTGAATGGATTCTGGAGTATGCGAATCCGTATCCTTACCCGATCGTGCAGCAAATGCTAATTCTTCTAAAAAGAATGGGTTTCCCGCTGATCGCTCAATTAAAACATCGGCAACATTCGTGCTAAGTACGCGCATTAGAGTATTCGAACGCAACATTTTTCGACAGTCACTATGGTCTAAGGGAGACAAGTTCAATAATGCTTCTAGATGAAAGTGACGTTCAGTAGGACGCGTGGTGATGACGATCATAAGTCGCTTATCAGTAGAGCGTAGAATGATCTCGTTTAAGTATTCTTCTGAAGTAGCATCTAGCCAGTGAACATCTTCAAAGATCAGCACCAGAGGTGAATGGTTACACACACTGGTTAACAGTGTATTAATCATCCGATAACTTTCCTGTCTTCGCTCATGAACTGACAAGCCTTTGAGGCTTGGATCAATAGATTCTGTTTTATCAAGAAATTCATGAAGCATTGCTTGTGAAACTTTTGAAAGACTAGAGTCATCTAAAAGCTGAGAACATAACTCTCGAATTGGCGCAAGTGGTGTGTTTTGTAGACTAGGTAAACAATTTAATAAAATACGCTTATATTTAAATGCTTTCTGTTTAATAAATATTTCAGATACCAATCGAGTTTTACCAATCCCAGGAGAGCCTGACAGTGTAACAACTGATCCATTCCCTTTAATTGAGCTTTTGAGACACTCTGTAAGAAATGCTATCTCTGCCTTACGACCCACAAATGAAGTGGGCGATTTATGCAGGCGACCCAAAACACCCGATCGTAATAAAGGTGGCGAAACAAGCTTAAAAGCGCTTTGACACAATACCACTTCCACTTCGTCATGAACTTGATCGAGTGTTTTTTGAGTCATCAGAATTTCGCCAGTCTTAGCCTTTTGGGATAAGCTTGTAGCCAAGTGTTCAATATTACTAGGTGGCTTCCATTGCTGAGTCTTTTCATCAACAAGTAGAGTTGACCCCGTATCAATACCCACTCGTGTCGTGACATCACCACAACACAAATTCGACCCATCAACCATCTGTAAAAGCTCTACCGAGCAGCGCACGGCCCTCCTGGTGACATCTTCATAAAGCTCTTGCAGACCAAAAGCTGCAGTAAAGCCATCAATCATAATATGCAATAAATTTCCCTGGTGATTTTCAACAATAGATTTAGCTTTGTCTAAACAGGCTTCTAGTCCTAGAGCGTTCTGGTTTTCAAGAATCAAGTGGGGATCATTTTCGGCAAAGCGAACACAAATGATGGATATCAAACGATGTTCAGCTAAGGTGAGCGGAGTGAGTAACTCTGATTTATCATCAGTTTGATCTTCAATATTGGCTACAAATCTATAGCCTAAACCGTGATACGTTTTTACAATTGGTTGATGATTTTTATTTTGCCCAAGAGCTTTTCGAATCAAGCTAATGGATTTGAGTAGCGCGGTATCAGAGACATTAGCCGACCAAAAGGTGTCGAGTAGCTCTCGTTTACTGACCATTCTCTCCCTGTTTTCAATCAGAAAGACTAGTAAGGAGAAGGCTTTAGGAGCTAAAAATTTTAGCTCCTCGTTTGTTCTTAACTCGCGACGTTGGGAGTCAAGCTCACATGATTGAAACTTGCACTTCATTGTTTGATTTGATGTTGAATCATATACACAATGATAACTAAATACCCTAATCCCTGTTTAGAAAACCTCAGAAGTAAAAAGGCTTGGCTGTATAATGGTTTGCTCCAAACAAGCACAACAACTAAATGTGCTGCAACTACAAAGTCAAGGCAATGCTACCTTATAAACTTGATACCATCAATGAGCTTTTAATATCTCGTGCTGGATGAGTGTGTGATGCACTTGCAGAAAGCAAATTACAATGAGGTACACTCATCGATGAGATAAATTTGTTTAAAAGGGATTGCCATGGTCACAGCAAGGAATGCTGTTAGAGAAACGGGTGTCGGATACAAACGCCATCAACCGGAATTAGCATTACTTTACCAAATTATTGAGACGTACTACCCTGAGTTTTTCGACTATATGGAATGCCAGGGTAAGACGTTGCCCAGCCATATAAAAAAAGAATTCAAGGCTTATCTGAACTGCGGCAAACTAGAACAGGGTTTTCTACGTGTGCGCTGTGAAGATTGTCATCATGAAAGGCTAGTTGCTTTTAGCTGTAAAAAGCGTGGTTTCTGCCCCAGCTCTGGTGCTAGGAGCTTGTCCGAGAATAGATAACCTACTGCGGAAAAGCTGAATTTGGCCAGATTCTTCCATTATTTTCGTTAAATATACCTATATTCGCCTCAAATAATGAAAAAATCTGACTCAAATCAGCTTCCCCTCGCTACGATTTCTATTCTCGGGCAAGCTCCTAGTCGTATGCCGAAAGTGCGGTTTTACTTGTCGATGAAGTATTGCCTCACGAGCCGGTACGCCAATGGGTTATCAGTTTTCCCTTTCAGCTGCGTTATTTATTTGCCCGTTATCCAAAAGCAATGAGTCAGGCACTGGCTATTGTCTATCGTATTATTGCTACCCACCTGATAAAAAAAGCAGGCTTAACACATAAAACAGGCGGCATAACACTTATTCAGCTTTTTGGCAGTGCGTTCAACCGGAACGTGCACTTTCATATGTTATTGATTGATGGTGTTTACATCACAAGCCGATATGGAAAGCACCGATTTCAAACTGTTAGCGCGCCATTATTCGATGAGCTTACCCGCCTGGTGCATATCATTAGTCATCGAATAGCCCGCGTTTCTTAGAACGGCAGGGTTTGCTTGGAAATTTAGCACTTAGCTTGGAAAACTTTAGTACTTAGCTTGGTCGTGCACGTGCATAATTATTAATAAAATATATTGATATATTAATATTTATTCAAGTTATATCTCATTTTTTATTAATTTATGGTAGTTTTCACCTTTGGTTTTCCTGGCCATTTATTAGTAATAAAATAATGCGCAGATTTGTAGTCTTCTTCTTAATTTTTTTTCTGGCTGGATGCAGTAATTTACTGTTTTTTCCAGTAAAACATCATCCGGTTATGCCTGATGCCATTGGCATTTTACATAAGGATCTGTTTATTAAAACTTCAGATGGCATAAAGCTACATGGCTGGAAGCTTTATGCTGAAGGGGGGCGAGCCGGATCCATACTGTTTTTTCATGGTAATGGCGATAATGTTAGTACGCAATTGCCGAATACTTTCTGGTTGCCTGAAAAAGGCTATGATGTTTATGTTTTTGATTATAGGGGATACGGAAAATCTCAAGGTGAGGTTGACCTGGATGATATCATCAGCGATATGGAATTGATGATTGCTCATGTTGTGAAGCACCTGCCAGAAGATGAAAAACTCATTGTCATGGGGCATAGTCTGGGTGCCAGTATGGCGATATATGCGGTTGCAAACAGTGCCTGGCGAGACAGGATAAAAGCGCTGATAACGGTGTCAGCGTTTAGTGATTACCATGATATTACTCGTGACGTGTTGTCTAAAAGCTGGTTGTTCTGGTTATTTCAATGGCCACTTTCATTTACTATTGATAATTCTTATCGGCCGCTGGATTATATTGCTTCTATCTCGCCAATACCGGTTTTGATCTTACACAGTGAAAATGATGAAATGATTGATATAGCTCATGCCGAGCGTTTGTATGAAACGGCAAAAAAACCTAAATCATTTCAGTTGATAGATGGTGAGCACAATAATGTTTTTGTTAAATTGGCAAACCGGGAGGTATTACTCAATTACTTATCGGTGTTGGAGTGAAAATGTGCGGGCAAGCTATTCAATACACTACACTGGAGGCTTAACTCATTTTTTCAGGTTTAATTCTCACGAAACAAAGTTGTTTCAATCTTCCATTCAGCTTCACTGGCATAAAGCACCAGGCAGGACGGCCCACCATGCGTACGGATTTTACCGGAAGCACCTGGATTAACCACCCAGGGTTCAGTTTTCTGATCAATGATTCGGTGATGAGTGTGGCCATAAACAATCAGTTTTGCATCAGCATGGTCGTTGCGAAGTTGATCGTGTTCAGGGTGGTTACCTAAGCGGTGACCGTGTTCGATACGGATGAGGCCGCCGGGAATGTGCAATTCGGCAGTATCGGGTAGAGCTTTAACAATGTCTGCCTCTTCAGCTTTCCAGAAGTCGGAATAATCATTATTACCTGCAACCGCAAGCAGTTTTATCGATGGCTTTAGCTGTTCTAAAACTTGTGCATTGAAGATATCGCCGGCGTGTATGATGTAGTTACACTGGTTGACTACCTGGGCTATTCTTGGATCCAAAAAGCCGTGTGAGTCGGAGAGAATGCCTACAGTGACGTTATTGTTCATTAGGTGAGTTATGAGTTATGAGTTATTTTGAGTCGCTACAGTTATCTTATGTCAAAGCTTTGTTTTTGTTGTATAGAGCTGGTTGACAGGCATCTTTCGCCAGAAGCGTTGCAGTACCATTTAAGGCAGCGGGCGCATATTGTATGCTAAAAGCATCTATTAAAGCAATGAATACAGCTAAGCATGCGGCTTATCAGGCGTGCAGAATAGTCCTTTAACGAGTAAACGCCAAATAATAATACTGTGGCTGCAATAAGTTTTACTTATGGGTACAATTATGCGTAATACAGAACTAATAAAAGAAAACGATTTCTACAAAGGCAGTTTCATGGCAATGGCCAGTCCCTGCGCTGTTTTAATGGAGATTGAAAATAAACCATTGGCACAGGAAATTCTAAACGCGGTAGCAAACGAAGCCTGGCGCATTGAAGACAAATTCAGTCGATATAAAAATGACAATATACTCTTTCAAATAAATCATTCAAATGGTGAGGCTGTTACCATTGATGAAGAAACCTCACGCCTTCTTGATTTTGCCAATGAGTTATTCGAAATTAGTGACGGTTTGTTTGATGTGACTTCCGGTGTGCTGCGTCAATGTTGGAAGTTTGATGGCAGTGGTAACGTACCAACAAAAAAACAGATAAAAAAAATAGTAAAAAACATCGGCTGGCAAAAAGTCAGCAGGGAAAAGGGTAGCGTTGTTTTACCTGAAAGCATGGAAATTGATTTAGGCGGCTTAGGGAAAGAGTACGCGGTTGATCGTTGTGTTCAGATTGTTCGTCAAAAAACCAGGCAAAGTGTACTAGTCAATTTTGGCGGTGATCTGGCGATGACCACACCACGGAACAGTAAAACATTCTGGTCGGTGGGGCGTTTAATTACCGGCTCTGATGAAGCCTGTGGCCTGTTTCAGTTATACCATGGTGCGATTGCGACCAGTGGTGATGCCAACCGCTATTTATTAAAAGACGGTGTGCGTTATAGCCATATTTTAAATCCAAAAACAGGCTGGTCAGTGATCGATGCGCCGCATACTGTGAGTGTTGCTGCAGCTACCTGTATAGAGGCAGGCATGATGTCTACGCTGGCTATGTTGCAGGGTGGCAGGGCGGAGGAGTTTTTGAAGTTGCAGGAAGTGGATTATTGGGTTGACTGAGTAACAACTTATAAAGACAAAACAATAGTCCGCGAATAACGCAAAGAACGCGAAAAAACGACGCAAAGTTTTTATTTTTTTACATTTGCGTTCTTTGCGTTATTCGCGGACTATTGTTTTTTTTTGTAAAGTATCGGGCAATAATCGCATCGCCTTCCTGGCTCCTTGCGAAATACCGTCCATCCGTAGACATAAAAAACGGCGCTGCTGGTAAAAGCAAGCGCCGTTTTTTTATAACTTAAAACATTTTAAGTATTCAAACTCTGATAGTAATCAATCAAAATTTTAGCCACTTCAGGACGTGAAAATTCTTTTGGTGGCGCTTCGCCTTTACCCAACATTTCACGAACTTTGGTGCCTGATAAAAGAATAAAGTCTTCTTTTTCATGGTCAGGTGCTTCACACATCATTACCACTTTGTCTAACTTCTTAGAGTAAGCAGTGTGGTCAGCTTTCAAGGTTTCGATTTCTAGCGCACCGGCTGGTACGTCATCAAAAATAGTTTGTGCATCGAAGGCACCGTAGTGATCGCCAACACCAGCATGGTCTCGACCAATGATGAAATGGGTTGCACCCATGTTTTGACGGAATACCGCGTGTAATACGCCTTCACGAGGGCCGGCGTATAACATATCAAAGCCGTAACCCGTTACCATCGCGCTGTTAGCGGGGAAGTACAGTTCGACCATTTTACGAATGGCAGCATCTCGAACAGGTGCAGGAATATCGCCAGGTTTTAATTTACCTAATAACATGTGAATAACCAGGCCATCACAATCTAAACGATCCATTGCCATGTGGCAAAGCTCTTCGTGTGCCAGGTGCATTGGGTTACGAGTCTGGAAGGCAACGATTTTTTTCCAGCCACGTTCGGCAATTTCGTTACGAATTTCTACCGCAGTACGGAAAGTGTCAGGAAACTCAGTCTGGAAGTAGGAGAAGTTTAAAACCTGAATTGATCCTGAAAGACAGACCTTGCCCTGCTCAACAAATGCATCCACACCAGGGTGAGCTTCATCGGGAGATGGGCGGTAAACTTTTTCAGAAATTAATTTGATATCGTCATCAGAAAATTCTTCAACGGCTTCAACATTCATTACCGCGACCACAGGATGGCCTTCAACGTTTGGATCTTTCAGCGCAATGCGATCGCCGGCTTTAATGCCACCTGCATCTTTAACCAGATTTAATACCGGTGTAGGCCAGAACAGGCCAGATGTGGTTTTCATGTCAGTTGCTACTGAAAGTGCATCTGCTTTATTCATGTAACCGGTTAATGGGTTGAAATAGCCCGCACCCATCATCACCGCATTAGCGGCAGTGGCAGAGCTGACAACGATAGAAGCCAGACCTTCTGCTTCTTTTTGTAATGCATCGTTTTCAGCAGAATCGTATACGAACAAAGGATTGAGTTCGTCAGAACCATGAGGTTTAATCATGT
>CAZALW010000151.1:0-7717 GCA_964485705.1 uncultured Thiotrichaceae bacterium | reverse complement strand
TAGGCGTACCGGCTTTTGATAAATGTGATTGCGGACCATCATCACGTATCTGTTGGCCAATGTTATAACTGACCAACTTACGTATCATAATCGGACCGATCACCAGCGATAAAACCAACGCGGTGATAGTGCCAAGAATGGCACGAAGCGTAATATATTGAAAAACGCCAAAGCCACTATGAAACTGTTGCAGGTATTCAGCTAATATTAAAAGCATCAGCTCACCTTGTTAATATTTTGCAGGGTTATTATCTGTTGCACTACTTGCTCCATAGCCGCAGAACGCGAACCTTTAACTAATACCACATCATTGCCGCCTAAACTGTTATTTAAAGCATTAATCAGTTCTTTTTTATCTTTATAAAAAAAACCGTTTTTGCCAAATGCATTAACCGTGTTTTTACTTAAAACACCCGTTGCATATAATGCATTAATGCCTGCATTTTTTGCTTTAACACCTGCTTGTGCATGTAACTGTTCTGCTTCCTCACCCAACTCAAACATATCACCTAAAACTAAAATTTTATTACCCGGCATGTCGGCAAGCACATCAATAGCGGCTGCAACTGAAGCTGGATTCGCGTTGTAACTATCATCAATAAGCCGGCAACCCGAGGCTAAACTGACAGCAGTTAAACGACCTTGAATATTTTTAAATGCTGACAAAGAAGCAACACTGGATGCTAACGGCACACCAACCGACACGGTTAATGAAATGGCTGCAAGCGCATTCATCACGTTGTGCTCTCCTGGCACTTGCAGTGTTAATTCTGCCTGTTCTTTATCTGCCTGCCCTTTGTCTACACGACCTCTGCCAACAGTAATTTGATAGCGGTTAGCAGATAATTTTTTGGCATAAACATCGGCCTTATTGTTAGACCTATTATTAGAACCAGCATCAAGCATTGAAAATGTCAGCGTTTTTTTATCAGCGCAATACTCTTTCCAAAAAGGACTGAAAACATCATCCTGATTAATAATGGCAACACCGTCTTTATCCAGACCATTATAAATTTCAGCTTTACCTCTCGACGTATTTTCCAACGAGCCAAAACCTTCAAGGTGCGCAGGGCCAACATTGTTTACTACAGCTACATCCGGTTTTGCCAGTGATGTTAAATAATTAATTTCGCCAACATGATTTGCACCCATTTCAATTATTGCAAATAGATGCTTTTCCCTAAGCTCAAGCAACATCATTGGTACGCCAATATCGTTATTTAAGTTACCTCTGGTGGATAACACCTGATCTGCACCGGCAAAATCATCAAGGATTTTTCGACACATTTCTTTTACTGAGGTTTTTCCATTACTGCCGGTAATACCGATGAGTTTGCCGGCAGGTTTTTGTGCTTCTCGATTTTGTCGCCAGGTCTTTCGCCAATGTGCAGCAAGTTGCCCCAGAGCAATACGAGTATCGTTAACCCGCACCTGCGGATAATCCTGTGCCTGTAACTTTGACAGTGTCACACTTTCACTAACCAGAATACCAGCAGCACCCGCAGTCCTTGCCTCGGCAACAAATTGATGACCATTAAAACGCTCTCCGATCAGCGCCACATAAAGATCACCTGCCTGAATATCACGGGTATCTTTTGATACGCCGCTAATCATCACGTCTTTACCCTGCAAAGTAACATCGAGTGCCTCTGCAACTTGTGACATTTTCATCATGTGAGTACATCCTTGCTACTCACATTCAACTCAGCATCATTCGCTAACCTGGCAGATAAAAACTCACGCGCTACACGACGGTCATCAAATGCAATATGTACATTGCCTACTATTTGACTGGTTTCATGCCCTTTCCCGGCCAGCAATACCACATCGCCAGGCTGTGCATTGGTAATGGCAATATCGATTGCCTGGCGACGATCAAGCACTGCCTCCACATTTTTTAATGAAGAAAAACCAGTTAGTACTTCATTAATAATACTTTGCGGATCTTCGTGACGCGGGTTATCGGTAGTGACAATAATTTTATCAGCATACTTTTCTGCCGCCTTTGCCATCAATGCTCTTTTGCTGCGATCACGGTCACCACCACAACCAAAGACACACCAAAGATCACCACTAAAATGATCTCTTATAGACTGACAAACAGCAATCAAACCCTGTTCAGTGTGTGCATAGTCCACCACCACAACGGGTTTATGTTTGGCATCATTATCGGAATTATTATTTATCGAAATAACTTCTACACGTCCATCAACCGAATTTATAGCGGCAAGACTATCGATTGCATCTTCCAGCGAAACATGGCTGACTAATAAAGCAGACAATACCGCCAGTGCATTGGAAGCATTAAACCGACCCAATAATGGAACATCAAAACTACCCTCACCTTTGGCTGTGGACACGACAAGATGAGTGCCACGATCAAACGGTTTTATTGTTGTTGCATGAACAAAATAATCAGCACAATCTTTATACGCTGAAATATCTTTTTCTAAACTGTAACCCCAAACACAAACATTCTGGCGGATTTCTTTTGCCATGTTTCTGCCAAACTCATCATCAAGATTTATTACCGCTGAACCTAAACCCGGCGTATGAAACAGGCGTTTTTTTGCAGCGGCATAATTTTCCAGAGTGCCATGATAGTCAAGATGATCAACCCCCAGGTTGCTAAATACTGCTGTGGTGAAGGCAACACCACTAACCCTGCCCTGATCAAGACCATGAGAAGACACCTCCATCACCACATGTTTTGCTCCTGCGCGTTGAATATCAGAAAGCGTTCTTTGCACCATCAGAGCATCTACCGTGGTTAATCCTGTAGGATGCAGGTCATTAATAAAACCATTGCCTAAGGTACCTAATACACCACAGTGAACATCATGGGCATCCAGACACTGGGCGAGAAAATGAGCAATAGAGGTTTTACCATCGGTCCCGGTAACACCAATCACATTTAATGATAATGAGGGCTGCTCATAATAGCGGGAAGCAATTTCACCCACTTTATGTTTTAAATCAGGACATTGAATGCACAGTACTTTATTAGAAATAGAATCCAGAATTTCATCACGATTGTCCAGGTTACCGTCCCACAATACAACACTGACACCTTTAGCAACCGCATCCTGTGCATACAACAAACCATGTGTATTAAAACCCTGATGCGCAATAAACAGGTTGCCACTAGCAGCTTTTCGGTTATCCTGAACCAGCTCATTCACTGTAATATTACGACATTGCTCGACTAGAGCATCATCAATAAAACCCTCAAGCAAATAATCCAGTGCTACTTCATTTTTCATTCATGTCTACTCATATTGTTGAATTGCGCTAACTGTGTCACCACACCTGCACTCTTTTGTTGTTCCCTTAAAAATTTATCATGTGAAATTCTATCAGGCGCAATATCAAGCAGGCGCATAGCACTTGCCATCACCTGACTAAATACCGGTGCGGCAACCAAACCACCAAAATATTCACCATTTCTTGGTTCATCAATCATCACCACCATGACTAATTCAGGTTTATCCGCTGGTATCATGCCTGCAAAAATTGAAAGATACCGATCCTTTGCATAACCACCGGCAATAAATTTGTGTACAGTGCCGGTTTTACCAGCAACACTGTAATTTTCTACCGAGGCACGTTTAGCCGTGCCTTTATCTGAAACCACACGCTGCATCATTTTGCGCACTGCCCTGGCGGTTTCCACTGACATGACTCGTTGTCCTTCATTGGGTTGACCCTCATCTCCTGCATCATCATATAAAAAGTTGACAGGGTGTAATACGCCATCTGCTGCGATGGCAGAATAAGCATGCGCAAGCTGTAAAGCCGTTACTGAAACACCATAACCATAAGCTAATGACGCTCTTTCAAAATCACTGTTTAATACATTTAACGATAGCTGACCACTCGCTTCACCCGGAAAACCGCTACCGGTTACTTCACCAAAACCCAGCTTCTGAACCATTGACCATTGTTGCTCGGCATCCATCGACAAAGCTATTTTAGTGATACCGACATTGCTTGATTTTTCCAGCACACCACCCACATCAAGATCACCATAATTTTTATGGTCGCGCACCATATTGCCCTTTACCTTCATATAACCCGGTGCAGTTTCAACTTTATAAAACGGTTTCCAGCGACCACTTTCCAACGCTGCGGCAATGGTGATAGGTTTCATGGTTGAACCCGGCTCAAACACATCGGTTACTGCGCGATTTCTTGTTGCCTGTGGTTGCATCTGCTGCCTGTCATTTGTATTAAACGAAGGCAGGTTAGCCATCGCCAGCACTTCTCCCGTTTGCACATCAAGCACCACCGCTGAACCAGCAACTGCATTATGTTTTAACACCGCTGCCTTTAATGTTCGGTAGGTAACATATTGCAGCCTTTTATCCAGACTTAACTTAATCTGCTTACCAGGCTCTGCAGATTTAATACGCTCGACATCATCAAAGGCTCTGCCAAGACGATCCCGAATAACGCGTTTTTTACCTGGAACGCCCTTTAGCCATTCATTAAAGGCTAATTCAATGCCTTCCTGACCGTTATTATCAATATCAGAGAAACCAACAACATGCGCAGCCGCTTCAGCACCCGGATAATACCGACGATATTCATTTTGCAAAGCAACACCCGGCACACTTAACGCCATCACTTCATCGGCTAACTCGGGTGAGGCATGGCGTTTTAAATACAAAAATTCACGATGACTATTACGTTTAATTCTTTCTTTTAGTCGAGCAACGTCTATCGACAATAACTTGGCGACACTAACCAGCGCATCTGCATGCCGTTTCATTGTTAAATACTGCTCTGACTCTAACTCTGTCTCTACGGCCTGCTCTGGTTGCAGATAAGTTTTCACCACTTTAGGATTCAACCAGATACTGTGTACCGGCGCACTTATTGCAAAAGGCTCACCATGCCGGTCAACAATGTCACCACGATGCGCTGATATTGAAACCGTACGCAACTGCCTTGCATCACCCTGCTGCTCAAAAAACTCACTATCCAGTATTTGCATGTCCAGCGTTTTTATTAATAACACTGCGGCTAACAGGGTAAACACAAATGCAGCGGATAAACGTCGCCAAATCATTGCTGGGCCCGTTCGCTGCTTATGTTTTTTATGCGAATTATGCTGGTATGGTTTCACTGTTTCACAAACACCACGCCATCTGACTGCGGCATCCTCATTGATAAACGTTCTCTTGCAATAGACTCAATACGGCCATGACCTGACCAGGCACTCTGCTCTAACTGCAACTGACTCCATTCTGTGTTCAAGGCATTGACTTCAACTTTTAACTGCTGCAATTCTACAAAAAGTTTTCTGCTCTGATGTTTGCTGTAAACCAACAATATTGCCGATGCCAGCATTAGACTAAACAGAAGCGTAGCCACCATTAACATGCGCTGCCTCTGTTCATTTTTTACGGCATTCATTTGTCTCCCCACTCATAGTCGCCTTTCCAATACGCGCAAACGCGCACTTCTTGCTCTCGGGTTGGTATTCAACTCTTCTTTACCTGCAACAACCGGCTTGCCAACTTGCCGGTAAGGCACTTCAATGTCTGCTTCCATAACTGGTAAACCAGCCGGCAGTTTTGGCCGACTGGAAAGATCTCGCATAAAACGTTTTACAATTCTGTCTTCGAGTGAGTGAAAACTGATTACCGACAAACGACCACCTTTTGCCAAAACCGCAGCCGCACCAGCCAAACCCTGTTCTATCGCCTGCAACTCTGCATTGAGATAAATACGAATTGCCTGAAAACTCCGCGTTGCCGGATGTTTGTGTTTGTCTTTTACCGGAGTCGCGTTGGCGATAATTTCAGCCAGGTCGCCAGTTTCGGTGATTTCACGCTCGTCGCGCGTTTCCACAATGGCAGTTGCAATGCGTCTGGCAAATTTTTCTTCACCGTATTTTTTAAGCACTCTGATTAAATCAGTGGTTTTTACACGCGCCAGCCATTGTCTGGCGGTTTCTCCCTGGCTGGTATCCATACGCATATCCAGTGGTCCTGAGCGCAAAAAACTGAATCCACGCGCCGCGTCATCAAGCTGTGGTGACGAGACACCAAGATCCATCAACACACCATCAATTTTTCCTGTTAATCCATATTGCTCTATCACATCTGCCAGCCGGTTAAAGTTACAGTGTTCTATAGATAAGCGCGGCTCGTTAATAAACTTCTGCCTGGCAAAAGCAACTGCCTCAGGGTCTTGATCAAATGCAATTAATCGACCCGCTTCGTTTAACTGCTGCAAAATGGCGAGACTATGACCACCTCTGCCAAACGTTGCGTCAATATATCTACCCGATGGATTAATATTCAGTGACTCCAGCGCTTCCTGCAAAAGCACCGGTTGATGATTGCCCTGAGCGCTCATACACTAAAGCGACAGCTCTTCTAATGCTGCTGGAAGCTCACCATCATCATCCTGCATCGACTCCATCCATTCCTGCTGTTTTTCGCTCCAGCTATCTTCGTCCCAAATCTCCAGCTTATTGCCCTGACCGATTAAAATTGCTTTCTTTTTCAGACCGGCAAAGTCCCGCAATGTGGCTGGCAATAAAATCCTGCCCTGAGCATCCATTTCCAGCTCAGTCGCATAACCAACTAATAAACGTTGCAATAACCGCGTCTGTTTGTTAAAACTAGGTAAATTATTTAACTTGGTTTCGATGATTTCCCATTCAGGATAAGGATAAACTAGCAAACAATGATCACGATCAACCGTCACCACCAGACGACCACCATAGCTCTCCAGCAAATGCTCGCGATAGCGCACAGGCATTGCCATTCTGCCTTTGGCATCTACAGTGATATTATTGATTCCGCGGAAAAGCATTTTTTATTATTGTTTCCTTTTTTTACTTACTGGCCATTTGAAACCAGACCTTTCAAATTCAGCGGCAGAATTGACTGAAGAAAACTATAACACCCCACAATTCTCCACAATTCCCCACATAACTCCACTATAGGTATTCTGCACACCTATTGCAAGCATTTTTAATGAGCCAAACAAAAAAATATCCATAGCGGACAGCCACTTAGCGAGCACACAGTAAACCAGAGATAACTAATACATAATATGGCTTTTTAAATCATTGGCTTGATCGTCAAAGCTAATAATTTACTTTAAGTTGTAGATGTTTCCATGCAGAACGCATGTTTTGAGACACACATATGCCCAGTGATGGACAGCCATGTTTATATTATGGAGGGGAGCCAGGAAGGCAGTACGATAAAAGGGAGTCAGCCGATAAGCCGGGTTCTGTCGAGGGCAATCATTCATCTGGATAACATGTCACCATGCATCTCAAGCAACCTACCCGGGAACAGCGCGGACCACGCATTATGTTCCCCTATTTGGTCTTGCTCCGAGTGGGGTTTACCATGCCACAAGCGGTTACCCGTTGCGCGGTGCGCTCTTACCGCACCATTTCACCCTTACCTTACCTATCATGGGGTCAGACCTTTAGCTCTGACTCCATACAAAATAAGGCGGTTTATTTTCTGCTGCACTTTCCGTAGGCTTTCACCCCCCAGGCGTTACCTGGCACTCTGTCCTATGGAGCCCGGACTTTCCTCCCCAAAACGTATAACGCTCTGGCGCGATTGCCTGGCCAACTCCCGAGTCTGATTTTACACTATTGATATCATCATGTGTTTATAAGGATGTCTGTTTACGGTCATTAGCGGACACACAGAAAAAACAAACCCTCCTAACCTCCCTT
>CAZALW010000150.1:0-7725 GCA_964485705.1 uncultured Thiotrichaceae bacterium | reverse complement strand
GTTGCCTGTATCACAACGTATACCCGCTGGTCAGGTTGGTACCTTACTGGAACCTGGAACGGCGGCACGTATTTTTACCGGTGCGCCGATACCCGAAGGCGCTGATTCAGTTGTTATGCAGGAGATGTGTGAAGCAGGTGATACTGGCGTCACAATTAATACGGTAGTTAAAGCAGGCGCAAATGTACGTCGTGCTGGTGAAGATATCGCCATCGGGAATACAGTATTAAATGTAGGCAAACGGTTACGACCACAGGAGCTGGGCTTACTGGCATCAGTTGGTCTGGTTGAATTCAAGGTAAAAAGAAAATTAAAAGTGGCGACGTTTTTTACCGGTGATGAAATCATCACACCAGGGCAACCTCTGGCTGCCGGACAAATTTATAATTCTAATCGCTACACCTTAACCGGTTTGTTGCAGGTTATGGATTGTGAAATTATTGATCTGGGCATCGTGCCTGATACCCTGGAAGCAACGCTTGATGTGTTGCAGCGGGCTGCGGCAAGTGCTGATCTTGTTATCACCAGTGGCGGGGTTTCTGTTGGTGAAGAGGATTATGTCCGCATTGCACTAGAGCAGCTTGGTGATTTGTCTATGTGGCGTATTGCCATGAAACCGGGTAAACCGGTTGCTTTTGGTAAAGTTGATAATGCCTTATTCATGGGTTTGCCGGGCAATCCAGTATCGGTTTTTGTTACCTTTTTATTATTTGCTCGTGCTTTAATACTAAAAATGCAGGGTAGCAATGAATTTATAATGCAGCGTGTTTCAGTGCTTGCTGATTTTGACTGGCCAGCGGTTAAACGCCAGGAATATTTACGGGTGAAGCTGGTCGTGCAGGATAATCAAACGGTTGCGCAATTATATCCACAGCAGGGTTCAGGTGTTTTAAGTTCGGCGAGTTGGGCTGATGGCCTGGTTGAGGTGTCTCCAAATAAGGCTGTTGCTAAAGGCAACAGTGTTTCTTATTTTCCGTTTCAGGGTTTGCTTTAAAGTTAATTAGCCCCAAAAAATGCCGATGGTGCTAATACCCATGTTGGGGTTCGTGCCTCACCCCAACCTACATCTGTGTCATATTAATTGTTCGTAGTTGTTTTTGTAGGTCGGGTTAACGTAGCGTATAGCCCGACATTAAACCAATGACTTGTCAGTTTACAGCAAAGCTCTCCTGGATAGCCTTTAGGGCATCTCTATTTATTCTGGATGTGGAGATTGAGATTCAAAATATGTCAGATTAAGGCGTAAATTGCACGTAATAGTGAGCTATTGCGAAGATTTACAACGAAAATATGGCGTATTTTAAACTCAAGATTCATGTTCACGAATTAATAGAGATGCCCTTTAGTATATAGACGGTCGATGAATCTTCATTAATTGAATAATAGAGGTGGCTATTTCTTCTACCGATATATGACTGCTATCAAGTCGGGCGATATTCTCCTGTTCTAAAAGCAAATCAATCTGTCTGCTTTCTTTCTGGCATTGTGGCATCGAGGCATATTCACTGTGTTGCCTGCGACTTTCTCGAATCGTGTGCAGGCGTTGTGCATTAATTTTTAAACCGAATAGTTTATTACGATAAGGCTGTAATGTTTTAGGTAGATAACCATTCAGCATATCTGATTCTGTCAATGGATAATTGGCCGCAAGCAGGCCAAACTGCATGGCAAGGTAAAGGCAGGTAGGGGTTTTGCCGCTGCGCGAGACACCGATCAAAATCACATCGGCATTGACATACTCTTTGGTACTTATGCCGTCATCGTTTTTAAGGGCGTAGTTAACCGCGTCCATGCGAGACATATAAACACCTTCATTGCTGATGCCATGAGACAGGCCTTCAGCATGTGACGAAGGCAAATCCAGTTCAATTTCCAGTGGTTTAATAAAGGCATCAAAAAAATCGATAATATGTGACTGCGTCCGGCTAATGATTTCGCGGTAATCATCATCAATTAAAGTGCAAAATACCAATGGTTTAAAAGATGATTTTTGTGCCAGCTTATTAATAGTATTGGCAGCCATTTGTGCCCTGGCTTTAGAATCAATAAAGGGTAGTGAATGATGTTTGAATTTTACTGCGCCAAATTGTGTTAGCAGTGCGTGCCCCAGGTTCTCGGCCGTAATACCGGTGCGGTCTGATACAAAAAAAACGTGGCGCTCAGTTGTTTTGTTCGTCATGTTTTAGTGCTGTTATTAAGATTTACGTAACTTATTGAAAAAGTTACAGGTTTGCCAGATGCAACCAGGTATCAACAACAGTATCAGGATTCAATGAAATACTACTAATGTTTTGTTCAAATAACCATGCGGCGAAATCCGGGTAATCTGAGGGGCCCTGACCACATATGCCGATATATTTATTGTGTTTGTGACAGGCGGTAATGGCCATGGCGAGTAACTTTTTGACTGCAGGGTTACGTTCATCAAATAAATCGGCAATTAAAGCAGAGTCACGATCTAACCCGAGGGTTAACTGGGTCATGTCATTAGAACCAATCGAAAAACCGTCAAAATAGTTTAAAAACTCTTCAGCAAGTAGTGCGTTAGAGGGTATTTCGCACATCATAATAATGCGTAAATTATTGTCGCCACGTTTTAGCCCATTTTCAGCCAGTAATTGTGTTACCTGATCTGCTTCTTCAAGAGTACGGCAGAAAGGCACCATTATTTCAATATTGCTTAAACCCATTTCGTTTCTGGCTTTTTTAAGGGCGCGGCACTCCAGTTCAAAACAGTCACGAAACGCTTCAGATAAATAACGTGAGCTACCGCGAAAACCAATCATTGGGTTTTCTTCTTCCGGTTCAAATAAATCACCGCCAAGAAGTTTGGCATATTCGTTGGACTTAAAATCGGACAGGCGAACGATAACCGGGTGGGGTGAAAAGGCTGCGGCTAAGGTAGCGATGCCTTCAGTCAGTTTTTCAACATAAAAACTAACCGGGTCGGTATAACCGGCGATACGTAGCTTGATTTGTAGCTGTAAATCGGTAGACTGCTGCTCGAACTGGAGCAGGGCTTTCGGATGGATGCCGATGCTGTTGTTGATAATAAATTCAAGGCGAGCCAGACCCACGCCAGCATTGGGTATTTGTGAAAAAGCAAAAGCACGTCCCGGGGTGGCAACATTCAACATTATTTTTGTTGGCAGTTCGGGCATCTTGCCAGTGTCGGTGCGAATGATTTCAAAATCCAGTAGCCCCTGATAGATATTACCGGTATCACCCTCAGCACAACAGACAGTGGCGTTTTCGCCATCACTCAGCAGTTCAGTGGCATTGCCACAGCCGACGATGGCGGGGATGCCCATTTCACGTGCAATAATGGCAGCGTGACAGGTGCGACCGCCACGGTTGGTGATGATGGCGGCAGCGCGTTTCATAATAGGCTCCCAGTCGGGATCGGTCATGTCGGTGACCAGTACATCACCGGCTTTTACGCTGGACATTTCACTGGGGTCTTTAATCAGACTGATACGCCCGGAACCGATACGCTGTCCAATAGCACGACCTTGCAGTAACAGTTTGCCGCTTTGCTTGAGCTGATAACGTTCAATGATGGAAGCACTGGTGCGGCTTTCAACGGTTTCGGGGCGAGCCTGGACGATATAAAGTTCACCATCGATGCCGTCTAATGCCCACTCTATATCCATTGGTCGCTTATAATGCTGTTCAATGGTGAGAGCATAATGAGCCAGTTGTTCTACCTGTTTATCATTCAGGCTAAAACGGTGTTGATCCTGTTTTTTTACAGCAATGATTTTTACCGGCTGACTTTGATCTGATTTATCGCTATAAACCATCTTGATGAGTTTGCTGCCCAGAGTACGGTTTAATATGGCAGGTTTATTTTGCTGTAGTCCCGGTTTATACACATAGAATTCATCAGGATTAACTGCGCCCTGCACGATGGTTTCACCCAGACCATAAGCGCTGGTAATAAATATGGCATCACGAAAGCCGGTTTCGGTGTCCAGAGTAAACAAAACACCACTCGTGCCAAGGTCACTACGCACCATGCGTTGTATGCCAGCGGATAATGCAACTTTGTTATGATCGAAGTTCTGGTGCACACGATAAGAAATGGCGCGGTTGTTATACAGAGATGCAAATACCTGTTTGATGGCGGTTAACACATTGTCCAGGCCGCTGACATTAAGATAACTTTCCTGTTGACCGGCAAAGGATGCATCGGGTAAATCTTCTGCGGTGGCGGAAGAGCGTACGGCAACGGTGATGTTTTTATTGCCAGACTGTAAGCGTTGCCAGGCTTCAGTGATTTCGCTGACAAAATGCTCAGAGAAAGGAGTATCTATAATCCATTGTCTGATCTGGCTGCCGGTATCAGCCAGTGCGGCGACATCATTGGTGTCCAATGCCTGCAATCGAAGACGAATTTTTTCATCAAGGTTTTGTTGTGCCAGAAAATCACGATATGCCTGAGCCGTGGTGGCGAAGCCATCGGGTACTTTAATGCCAAGTCCGCTTAGGTGGCTAATCATCTCGCCCAGAGAGGCGTTTTTACCACCGACAGTATCAACATCATTAATGCCAAGCTGGTTAAACCAGATAACCTGTGGTTTCATAATACAACGCCCCTGTGTAGCAGAAAATCAAGTTGTAACTTCTTAATAACCCGTGGCAAACAGTTGTAGGGTGGGCATGCTTTTTTGCCCACATTTTAGCCAGGTAGGTTACATTTGGCTTCAACGCGTGGGCAAAATCGCATGCCCACCCTACAATTACTCTCATAATATGATACTGCCACGACTTATTGAGAAGCTACATAAAGTCGCCTTAAGTATATGTAAAAATCATCTGAATTAGAAATAATACTGATAGCTTAAATTAATATCTGAAAACTCTGTATTATTTTCCTGCCATTGATGCTGGGCAAACAGTTTTATTGAATGATTCGTTGAGAATACAAAATTTTGTATATATTGTGCGCGAAGCCGGTAAATATTTTCTTCAAATTGCTCGCCGCTAAATTGTAGATGTGCTGTTGTGCTTTTAAAATGTAATAAAAATCCGGTATTAAATCCAATAGCGGCTTCCAGTGTATTTTTTAGTTGTTTGTTGCTTTCCAGCCGGAGAATGGCCAGTGCGTAATACTGGTAGTTTTTTACTATTTCCCATGTACCACCTGCGCCACCGGTAATATGATAAGTTAGCTGATCTTTATTTTTAGTCAGTTGTCTTTCAAATCCGCTGTAAACCTTCCATGATAATGGTTTGAAAAATTCATCTCGTGGTGTCAGTGAAAAAATATCAATCACATCTAACTGGTGTAAGCGTAAACCAACATTATCTTCGGCACGTAGTTTAAGGCTGATTATATTTATTTGTGCGCCCTGCAAAAAACCGTCTTTGCTGTCTTCAAGATCATGGAATGCCATTTTAAATCCAAATTCAGCATATTTATTGTTGAACCGTTCTCCCAGGCCAAATGTTATACGTTTACTTTTATGTGCTTTTTCAGGAGGGGTAGGTATAGGTATTTTAGTATTGACACTAATGTCTGATGAGTAGCTGTTTAGTTTTTGTAATAATTGAAAACTTCGTTTTGCTATTTCAGGATCTCTTGCTTTTTTAGTGTTGATGTGTCGTAAGTATTTGTAGGCAAGGTCAATAATCTCCTTTTGTTCTCTATTCGGGAGATTATTGAAATACTTTGAATTAGTCACATTAATATCGGCTGAAAGCTGTTTTACCAGTTCACGGTTTTTATCGGACATGCCTTCAAGTGCGAATTGAATTGTTGTTGCCCGTGCAGGGCGATAACTAACAGACTCAATTAATTGTGCATTTTTAATAGCTCTTACAGTATCAACAGGAATAGCGGTAAGAATAAATTCATCCGTTAACTCAACGGTGGGTCGTGCAACTTCTATTAATTCAAGTAAACGATAAGAGCAATTTTCATCAAAAAAGTAGTAGTCAAAATTGATGGTTTTTAGCTCCCAGATATGTTTAATCATTCGATCGGTTTCTTCCGGGGTCAAATTTAATTTGTATTCCCATATATCACGATGTTCGATGCGATTGTATTCCTGTATTTTTCTAAAATAGGGCTCAGTAATGAAAATACCAGGATACCCTCCAGCTAATCCTCGAAAAGCATAAAGCAGTGAATTATCATCATTGTTTATATCAGCACCAAAGTTAACCGCAAACGATAACCATTCAGAATCAGAATTGTTTGAGTTATCAAGCCGTAACAATGTGTGCCCAAACATCGAGGATGGGCTATTAAGGTGGTAGGCTGGAAAGATCATGGTGACACTATCGGCCTGTGTTAGCTTTCGCCACTGCTGGTACTCTTCACAATGTACAACGGGCAGTAAGTTTTCTTCTATATCAAGTTGCTTGATTAACCACTCTGAACGTGCAATAAATCGACACTGTGTTTGTTGATTGTGGTTGTCTGTCTGGATGAATAATTGTTTTATGGATTCAACTAGCTCTTGTTCAGGATTAGTTTTTCCATCAGCGGCATAAAAAAATCGCTCATCATCTACCTGACTGACATAATGATTAAATTCTTTTTGGTAGTGTAGTAAGTTTAACCATTGTGTGTGCTCCCATAAAACTAATGATTTTGCTTTGTTGAGAACATCTACCTGTAAAATCTCACTGTTGTTACTAGCAAAAGCATTGAGGGGTAAAAGCAATAAAAGATAGATGTGATTAAGTGAGTTAATCTTTTTAAGCAATAGGCGGGCGGTTTGCAGCATAGACAGTTTTATAGAAAGGTAGACATAAAAAAGCCCTGTATCCAGAGATGCAGGGCTTTTTAAAATGCAGCGCTTAGGTAATAGGTATTACCCTAATCACTACATAGGATGACGAATCTAGCGCAAGCCCTTAATGCACCTGATAAATGTTAAAATATCCTCATCACCAATAAGGTGGCATCGGAATTTAAACATTCACCATGCACATCAAGGGCTTACACTATTTTTCGCAATCCTATGTAGGGATTAGGGTATTAAGCGATGTATTTAGCTAATGTAGTATCAGCTTTCATTGCTTTTTCAATTGAGGCCATCATTTCATCGGCAGTTACGTCTTCATTAGGGAAGATAACAGCAAAATTTTCATGCATCACTTTAGCGAAAGTGTTCCGATCCTGTTTTTCCACGCCGTAAATGACAGCAACGGTGTCCATTGCATCGCCTTCACCAGCTGCAACGTCTTCTGAGAATTCGCCCATAATAGAGCTAACCATTGATTTGCCACCATAACTCAGGGTTCCATCTGTAGCGCAGCCATTAGTACCAAAGGTCATGCCGAATGTGTTGTTACCAGATGTGCCATTAGTAATTGATGCCATGATGTGAGAGCCAAGGCCTGACTGACCTTCAAATAACATATTACCCCAACCGCAATTCGGGCCGCCTGGCGCTTCTGCCATTGAAACTGATGATGCACTGGCTAAAATCAAACCTGCAATTATTTTTTTCATTATCTAACTCCTATATAGATAGCTTTTTTATAAAGAAACAGATGTTAAGCGATAAAAGCCATGCATTGCAAGCTCCATGTATGCTTTTTAAAAATTAATCAGGTAAAATTTTTTGCTGACATAAACGTATCAATGATACGTTTGACTGTCCAACCTAAGTGCTAAAGTTTTTACGACAAAATAATCCCATTTTAATAAGTTACCTGATTAGCCATAATATTCAGCCTAACTTAAAGACCTTAGTTCGTAAAATCATA
>CAZALW010000149.1:0-7736 GCA_964485705.1 uncultured Thiotrichaceae bacterium | reverse complement strand
GGTAAGCCAATCCCTCTTTTCCAAACTCAGGTTTGCGATTTTCAATTAAGGCAAGTAAACGTTCTTGCTGCAATACCAATGAAGCATGCCGTACCGTCATTTGTTCAAGGTCGGCCATGGTGGCTGGAGGCGCAAAACGTAACAGGGTATCGCCCACTTCAACATAGTCGCCATTTCTAACCAGTATTTCACTGACAATACCCCCTTCCAGATGCTGCACATTGTGAATAAGATCAGCCGGTATGACTTCGCCTCGGGTGGTGGCGACTTCTTTGATTTGGGTAAAGTGTGCCCAGGTTATCAGTGAAACCAGAAGAATACCGCTAAACATGATTGCAATATTAATAATTTTAATCGGCGTGGTTTCTTCTAACTGAATCGCCTGATTCAAGTAATGCGCTCTGGCGCGTGGCAACCCGGCAGTGGTGTTTGCGGCAAAAACGATATTATTTTCTTTCACGATATTTTCTCCAGCATCATATTTATAACGGTGTCGGCATCGCCACTAAATTGCACGCTACCATGTTCCATTAAAATGGCTTTATCGGCTATTCTTATATGAGAAGGGCGGTGGCTCACCATGATAATGGTATGTTTACCCTTGAGTTTTTTAAGCTGTTTAATCAGGCGTTGATCACTTTCATCATCCAGTGATGCGCCAGGCTCATCAAGCAATAATATTTTTGCAGGATTGACAAAAGCGCGTGCCATGGAAAGGGCACGTAGAAAACCCGGTGGCATGTGTGCTTTGGTATTGTCGCCAATACGGGTGTCAAAGCCTTCTGGCAAAGCGAGTATGTCATCCAGTATGCCGGCATCGTCAGCAGCGCGGCGTAAGTCATCATCGGTTGCCAGTATGTTGTTTAAGCGCATATTTTGTGCGATTGAACCATGAAACATGTGTGTGACTTGCGGTACGTATGAAATGGCGCGGCGTAAATCCATGGCATTGAGCTGGCGTATATCAAGATTGTCGATTGAAAATGAACCTGCCTGTGGCCGGTACATGCCTGCGATTAATTTAATCAGCGTTGACTTGCCTGCGCCTGTACTGCCACAGATGGCAATCATTTCACCGGGTTTGGCATCAAAACTGACCCCGAGCAGAGCAGGGTCTTCTTCTGGTCCATAGCGGAAACTGATGCGGTCAACCTTTATGTACCCTTCTAATTGAGACAGTAATAAGCTGGACTGACCGGAATGTTGTTCAACCTGTAGACGCATTAACTGATTAATTTGGGCGATGGATTTGCTTAATTGTTGAAATTTGAAAAAGGATAAAAAGGCTCCCTGTAAGGGTGATAGCACTCGCCAGACCAGTGCCATGGTGGCAATTAATGCACCGATGGTCATGCTGCCATTGATCACCATGAGCGTACCAAAACCAACGGTGGCTGCACCGGCCAGGGTCATGAGTGATTGCGATACGGTATTTAATATGTTGCTGGCGAGAAAGGTATCATAGCTAGCCATCACAGAATCACCTGAAGTTTCGCGGAAGCGTTCCCACCAGAGTGATTCACCACCAATGGATTTGATTTCTGTGCGACCGTCCATGCTTTGCATTAACATCCGCTCTTTGTTGGTTTTGGCAACACCAGAGCGCATAACCTGACTGCTGGTGTGCGGTAGCCAGAATAAACCAAAAATAATGTAAGCAATGATGACAGCGACTGGGATAATGGCTAACCAGCCAGCAAGAATGGCGATGACGCTAATAAATAAAACAGCAAAAGGTATTTCCAGCGTCATCGCTGCATTAGGTCCGGTGAAAAAGTCACGAACCGAATCGAACTGTTTTAAACGTGATAACTGTGCCGCTACGGTAGAGCGTTCGGTGAATACCGGTGGCAAAAAAAGTAATTGTCTGAAGGTTTCGGTACCGATTAGATAATCGATTCGACCGGCAACAGAAGCTAATAATTGCGCGCGCAGGTAGCGAAAAATTAAATCGGCAAGCAGAAGCACGGCAACAGCACTGATAATATAGGGTAGCGTCTCAATTGATTTTGCACCAATGACTTTGTCATAAATAATCATGATAAATAAAGGCACGGTTAAGGCGACAAAGTTAATCAGAAAGGTCATGGCTAACAGATGAATGACAAGGTGTTTAAAGCGTTGCAGTAAGCGATAAAACCAGCTGTCACCGGAATCGTTTACGGTTATGCCATGGCTTGGATGGGTGTCGGTAAAAACGTAGGCAGTGCCTTTTCTGCTAGCCAGGTTGTCGTCAGATTTTATTGTTTCATATTTTTCTGTAAGGGCGTTAAAACTGCTGATGTTGTCGTTTTCTTTGTTGAGTAATACACGTACATCGCCGGTATCTGAAACAAACAGGCAGGGATATAATTCGGCTTTAATTGATTTTATTTTCGTTAGTTTTGGTGCGCTGTCATAACCCAGGGTAACCAGTATATTGCGCAGATCTACAAGTTCCAGATGTTCGGAAAAGTGTGGCAATGCCTCCAGTAATTCACGGGCATAATTATGCCAGCCAAGTTCTTTTAGCAAAGGAATAATGCATGCAGCATAGGGTGAGTTATCGTGAAAATCTTCCAGCGTATCATTACGCAGTGCTTCGGCAAGACGTTCGGAAAAAGGCAGACCTGAGTTTTTGTCAGTTGCTGTTTCCATTGTGGCAGGGGTTATCTGAGTAATGCTCATTACTTTACCTGTATGTTCGCAGTGCAAATGTTTGCTGACACTACTGCGTTGTTATTTTTTATATGTAATGCTGTTACATTCGTGGTTTCGATGAGTTTTTTATCGCGCAAAACAAAATGACGATCACATAACTTCAGGAACGATGGTCGGTGAGAAACAATAACCAGGGTTTTATTCTGTTTAAACTTCGCTATTACTTTCTGTAATTTGGCATCATTCTTAATATCAAAATTTGCATTTGCATCATCAAATAGCATGATTTTTGGATGCCCAATCAGTGAACGAACCATGATTATTTTTTGCCGTACGCCTTCGGACAAGGTGTCTACGGCAGCACCACCAACCTGTGTGTCCAGACCAGATGGCAGGCGGGTAATGATTTCATCAAGGCCGAGGATTTTTGACAGTTCTATTGCCTGTTCAATGGCTTTTCCCTCACGATAAAGTGTCATGTTTTCAAGAATGGTGCCTTCAAATAATATGCCGTGTTGTGGCACGATACCGATCTGCTTGCGTAAATATTCAGAATCGTATTCATGAATATTTTTATCATCAAGAAAAACTTCACCTTTATCCGGTTCTAAAAAACCGGATAAAAGTGCAATCATTGTTGATTTTCCTGCACCGTTATTACCGGTTATTGATATGCTATCTCCGGCATTAATCGTCAGTGAAATATTTTCCAGCAGGCTGCTGGTCTGGGTCGGGTATTTAAAGGAGATGTCTTTTAACTCTATTTTTCCTTTAATGTCTTTTTCAGATTTTATATTGCCGCACTTTTCTTCTGCCATTGAATACAGTTCACTGACTTTGTTGCGTGCTAATCGAACAGCCTGGAACTGAGTCCAGATATTCATTGCATTAAGTCCGGGCTGAAGCACTCTGCTGGTCAGCATAGTGCCTGCGGCAAGTGCACCGATGCTAAGACTGCCACCAATAACAAAAATACTGCCGATGCTGGCAAAACCAACAACGGCCAGTTGTGAAATAGTTGCGCCAATTCCCTGTACCACACTATTTATTTTTGATAACTCACTAACGCTCTGTGCAGATTGTTTTTGCAAACGCTCATAACGGCGCAATATTAATGATTCCATCGCCATGGATTTTATGGTGTGTATGCCGGTTAAGGTTTCAAAAATAAAATCCTGTCGTCGCTCCTCCACCATAGAACGCTTTTCTAATGCGTCATGTAATTTATTCCCCACTCTTGATGACACGATAAAAAACAGGGCAAGCAATACCAGTGGAATAAGAATAAGCGGGCCGGCAATGAACCATATAAGGACAAGAAAAATTAAAACAAAGGGCAAATCAATCGCCAGCAGAATCGACTGGCTGGAATAGAATTCCTGAATTTTTTCCAGCGCATGCATTTTGTCGAGGTAGTAACTGGTGGGTTTGCTGCTGTAGGCGGTGGACTCTGCATCCAGAATGTGGTTCATTGCATGCAGACTTTCACGATGGTCAAAGCGTGCGCCTTCCCAGCTTAATATCATTGAGCGGAATATTTTTAGAATACTGTCAATAATAATGACCGTTACCAGACCTGCCATTAAAAGGGCAAAGGATTGCATCGCCTGATTGGGAATAATGCGGTCGTAAACCTGCAATATCACCAGTGGTAAGCCGAGAGCAAGGATGTTAATCAATAATGAAGCGACCAGCACACAGGGCTTGCGCCATGTGGTCGGTGTTTGTAATTGACCTTTTTCAAGTTTTTTTCTCATTAAATTAACTATCCCATTCCGTCTGTTTTCAAGATGGTGTCATGTTATATCGGCATCTTAAGTGGTTCCTTGAGTATAAATTGAAAAAACCTTTGGATTAATATGGGGGTTTACACTAATAACATTAAAGATTTATTTGTCGCTGTCGATAGACGGGTGAGTGGGGTTATGCCTTCTATTGCTGGATTCTATTTGAGGATATAAATAATGGTTGATAAAGCGAAACCCGAATCTGTCGATTCTATTGCACAAAAATCATCTGAAGAGATGTTTTTACGTGGTTCTGAGGGCGATGAAGCCTTGCGTAAAAAAGATGAAGAGAGTGCGTTGAAACTGGATGATGCTCAGGAAGAGTTATCACTACAGAATATCCAGCGTGGCAGTGAGCAAAGTGAAAACCCTAATACGGGTATTGAGCAAACAGGTGCAGGTGCAGGCCATAATGAATCCTTTGAGATTAAAACGGAATCAAATACTTATTCTGCTGACTCAGCAGGTGTTGGAGCCAATCAGAATAATGAAAGTTATGATGAACTGAAGACAGGTTTTCCAGATGCAGAGAGTTACAACAGGCAGATAAACAGACTGGAAAGCAATGACCAGGATGCAAAACGTGTTTTATTTAACGATGAAAATGAACCGCAGGGGCAGGCTCAATCTTTATTTAATGTAGAAAGTGATCTATCTGTTACCGGAAACAGTGATCCGGTTGTGGGTGAGCCAGTTACTGAGACAAACAGTATTGGTGTTTTTGATGTGCCGGTTAATAGTTCTCCAGATGCAGGCGAGGACGTTACGGTTAAGGTAAATGAAGGTTCACCGCTTATAGCCGGGCAGTTATTGGCAACAGATCAAGATCAGGGTGCAAGTCTGTCTTACCAGCTAATAGAGGGTATTAACACTCCTGATGGATTTACCCTTTCAGGAGATGGTAGTTGGAAATTTGATGCGCAGAATTCAGCTTATGATCATCTTAATTCAGGCGATTCGATAGTTATAACTGTCCCCGTTGTTGTTACTGATGAGCATGGAGCGAGTGATACTTCACAAATTCAGATTACAGTATCAGGCACAAATGATGCGCCGGTTGCAGGCGCATCGGTTACTGGTGGTGTTGATGAAGGCTCAGCATCCATCACAGGTCAATTAAGCGCAACTGATTTGGATGATGGAGCAACGGCTTCATTTGCTGTTTCAGAGGGAATGACAGCGCCTGATGGCTTTGTGTTAAATGCCGATGGCTCTTATAGTTTCGATCCGGCGGATAGTGCATATGACCACCTTAATGTTGGTGATTCTACGGTTCTGACTATTCCTGTAACGGTAATTGATGACAATGGTGCAACGGATGCTTCACAAATTCAGATTACAGTGTCAGGCACAAATGATACGCCAGTAGCAGGTGCAGATGTAACGGCTACCATTGATGAAGGAGCGGCAACAATTAATGGGCAGTTAAGCACAACTGATCTGGATGATAATGCAACGGTTGCATTTGCTATCGCCACAGGCAGCAGTGCGCCTGCTGGATTTGTGTTAAATGTAGATGGTTCGTATTCATTTGATCCAACTGACAGTGCCTATGAGTATATGAATGTTGGCGACTCAACGGTCATAACGATACCAGTGACGGTGACTGATGACAATGGTGCAACCGATGCATCCCAAATACAAATTACTGTAAGCGGTACTAATGATGCACCAGTAGCAGGTGCATTTATAACTACCAATGTTGATGAAGGTGCTGCGGTAATTAGTGGTCAGTTAACTTCGACAGACCTGGATGGTAATGCAACAGCCAGCTTTGCTGTTAGTGATGGCTCAACCGCACCGGGTGGTTTTGTATTAAATGCTGACGGTAGCTACTCATTTGATCCAGCAGATAGCGCCTATGACAGCCTAAATATTGGTGACTCCACAGTATTAACCATCCCAGTTACGGTCACCGATGAACATGGTGCAACCGATACTTCACAGATACAAATAACGATTAGTGGTACGAACGATGCGCCCATTGCTGGTGTTGAGGTCACGGCTGCCGTTGATGAAGGCTCAACCGCAATTAGCGGGCAGTTAACCGTAACTGATGCAGATACAAATGCAACCACCACCTTTACAGTTTCAGAAGGCATAACTGCGCCCGATGGTTTTGTATTAAATGCCGATGGTAGTTACAGCTTTGACCCAGCCAACAGTGCCTATGACAGCCTAAATATTGGTGACACTTCGGTGCTGACCATCCCGGTTACTGTGACTGATGAGCATGGTGCAACGGACGCTTCACAAATACAGATAACCGTTAATGGCACAAATGATGCACCTGTTGCAGGTGTGGATGTCACAACTTCTGTTGCTGAGGGTTCGGCAACCATTATCGGGCAATTAACACCAACTGATGTAGATGATAATGCAACTGCCAGTTTTGCTATTACAGCAGGTAGTATTGCGCCTGCGGGTTTTGCTTTAAATGCCGATGGAAGTTACTCTTTTAATCCAGCCGATGGAGCATATGAGCTCCTTAATGTGGGTGATTCAACGGTACTAACAATACCCGTTACCGTCACCGATGATAACGGCGTAACCGATACATCACAAATCCAGATAACTGTTAATGGTACAAACGATGCACCTGTTGCAGGTGTGGGTGTCACAACTTCTATAGCTGAGGGTTCGGCAACCATTACCGGACAGTTAACTTCATCTGATGTTGATGATAACGCAACTGCTAGCTTTGCGGTTAGTGACGGTTCAATTGTGCCAGATGGATTCGTATTAAATACCGATGGCTCTTACAGTTTTGATCCGGCCGACACTGTTTATGATCATCTTAATGTGGGTGACAGCGAAGTAATAACTATCCCTGTTACCGTCACTGATGACAATGGTGCAACTGATACGGTACAAGTTCAAATAACAGTACAAGGAACAAACGATGCACCGGTTGCAGGTGCATCGGTTACTGCCAATGTTGATGAAGGTTCGGCAACCATCACAGGACAGTTAGGTTCAACTGATATAGATGACAGTGCAATGGCTGCCTTTACCGTAAGCGAAGGCACAGTCGCGCCGGATGGTTTTGTATTAAATACAGACGGTAGCTACTCATTTGATCCAGCAGATAGCGCCTATGACAGCCTAAATATTGGTGACTCCACAGTATTAACCATCCCAGTTACGGTCACCGATGAACATGGTGCAACCGATACTTCACAGATACAAATAACGATTAGTGGTACGAACGATGCGCCCATTGCTGGTGTTGAGGTCACGGCTGCCGTTGATGAAGGCTCAACCGCAATTAGCGGGCAGTTAACCGTAACTGATGCAGATACAAATGCA
>CAZALW010000148.1:0-7736 GCA_964485705.1 uncultured Thiotrichaceae bacterium | reverse complement strand
CTCAGCTAAACGGGCTAACTGAAAAATTATCTGACTATTTCGAACCTGAAACCAGCTCTGAAACCAGGCCTGAAAACATCCTGAAAAAACCAACATTACCAGCTGCACGGGTACATGTTAAACATAATCCCGGCAATGAAAAAATATCCATCACGCAGCTAGGTGACGATCTAGGTGACAATAATAATGATAAGTGGAATCAGTACGTAGAGTCCAACCCCGCCGCATCACTTTACCACCGAGCCGAATGGAAAGAATTAATCAATAAGGTATTTGGACATGAATGCTATTTCTTCTATGCCAGCAGTAACAGCCCTGATAAAAATGAGCCTGAGGGTAACGAAACTGCTGGCAATGAAACTGCTGGTAATGAGAAGATCGTCGGCGTACTGCCTTTAGTACGCCTGAATAGCAAACTGTTCGGCGACTTCATGGTTTCAATGCCCTACTTTAATTCTGGCGGTGCCATCGCCAACAGCCTGCAAATTGAACAAAAACTGATGCTTGCTGCAAATGATTTTGCTGCAAAAATTGGCACGACTCATATAGAGTACCGTGATGACATCACTCGCGACAAACTACCCGCGCGCACTGAAAAAGTAAACATGCTTTTGTCCCTGCCAGAGATTGAAGATGCGTTATGGCAGACGTTTACATCAAAGTTACGCGCACAAATAAGGCGCGCGCAGCGTGAAAACATCCAGGTAAATAGTGGTGGCAAAGAGTGTCTGGCAGATTTTTATACCGTGTTTGCGCGCAACATGCGTGACCTCGGCACGCCTGTATATGGAAAAAAATTCTTCAATAACATTTTGCACACTTTTTCTAAAAACAGCAAAATCATCACACTGCACCATAAAGGTCGCCCTGTGGCAGCCGCTTTCCTGCTAGGACACAAAGGCACTTTAGAGATACCATGGGCATCAACAATCAAAGATGTTAACCATCTGAGCATAAACATGCTGTTATATTGGGAAGTATTAAAGTTTGCTATAAAAAACCAATACCAATATTTTGATTTCGGGCGCACCAGTAAAAATTCCGGTACATTCCGTTTCAAACAACAATGGGGAGCGAAACCAAAACAACTGTACTGGCACTACTGGCTTTCAGATGATGCTGAAATGCCCAGACTCAATCCAGACAACCCAAAATTTGCACTGGCAATTAACGTATGGCGAAGAATACCGGTTTTTATCACAAAATTGATTGGGCCTTTTATCGTTAAAAACCTACCCTGAAGAATTCACTAAGTGACAACAGGAATCAGGATTATTACTTGAAAAAACTACTGAAAAAGCTGTTCATACCCATACTGGCAAGCCGGCAGATAACCAGTATCGCCCATCACCTGTTTGATTGCGGAACACCTATTTTCATGCTGCACCGTATTACCGCGCATGAACAGCAAGCAGAAGGTAAAATCGATCCCGATCACCTGCGCAACTGTCTGCAATATCTACATAAAAACAACTATACCTGCATCTCTTTGGAACAGCTTATTTTATCTCTTCAGCATAATAAACCACTGCCAGCCAAAACGGTTTGTTTTACCATGGATGATGGTTATATCGATCAGGCACAGATTGCTGCTCCTATTTTTCTGGAATTCAACTGCCCGCTTACATTCTTTGTTATCACCGAAATGCTGGATCATACCGCCTGGCCATGGGATGGGAAGTCAATCAAAGCTGGCAAGTAATGAGTAACGAACTCGATAACCCGCTTAAAGTGTTTTGTTACCCAACAGGCAGACCTGCCGATTTTAGCAGGCGTGAAATAGAAACATTAATAAAATTCGGTTATCTGGGTGCCGTCTCAGTCATACCTGGTTTTGTTAAAGACGATACACAGCCTCATGACTACATCTACTCATTACCCAGGCTTGCATTGCCAGACAATATGACTGACTTCATTCAATGCTGTAGCTGGGTGGAGTGCATAAGATCTACTCATCACAATCGATAGTCTAACCTCAATAAACAACCCAGATTTTTTAAATATAAGCGCCCAGAAAACCAGACTCGATTATTAAAACGCCGCTATGCTATTACAAAATCACGTCAAACACTTTTTCTTCATCGCCACGCAGAAATCTCTTCCTTAAAATCTTCACCTTCAATACATCGCCTTCTTTCTTAAAAAACAGATGGAGCTTTATATCGTCAATATCACTTACCACGACACCATCAAGAGAAACGATTATATCCTCCGCTTCTAAGCCTGCCTTTTCAGACACGCTATTTTTAAGAAAGCTATCTATACTCACTTTTCCATCTTCTTCTCGTAAAAAAACCATGAGTTTTGGTGCCGTGATACCTGCAACGGGTTTGGGAAAAATAAGATAGTCGGCAATATCATTTTGCACGGTCGCATCGTTAAGAATAATCGCGTAATCGTAAGCATTTCTCCTGTATGTTCTTTGCGGAATACCGGCACCATAAGTAAGGTGTCCATTACCAACAAGAACAATCATTTGATGACCTGTATTTACTTTGAGAAATTCATAGATAGACATTGCCATGATTTCATCCCATAGAAGCTGCGCCTGATAAAAATACTCAAATTTTTTGTCCGATGAGTCTTTACGCATATCAGCATGCATATTGAAAACTTCTTTCAGCCTTTTTTTATAATCATCATCAGAAAAATCCATAGCCGTGGGAATCAATTTTTTCTCTTCTTCGGATAAGGAATCTATACCACCTGCTGAAACTTTTTTAAGAATTTCACGTGATATATTTAACGCAACAATTGGGATTTGTTTAGATTTTGCGAAGTCAATAATAGGCTTATAAAGATTATAATCGAAGCCCCAGCTCTCAAAATATTCAGATTTTTCTAAAAACGCTCTCTCATCTATTTTTCCAGAAATATAGCGGTCAAGCACATCCTGAAATGGCCGTTGAAACATCTCCATGCCAATCGCCACCTGCCCACCCTTCCTATGCAAACCTTTAATAACATCGAGTTGAACAACACTGTGAGAAAACTGGTCATGTCTTTCACCAACATAGACTATTTTTCTATTTGCTACACTGCCTATCACATCCGATAACGTCTGTATTTTAGCGACATTAATGGCTACTGCCTGCTCCCTTTGCCAACCTTTTATACCACGCGAAGATTTCTCTATGTGTTTAAAGGTATTCTGCCCCATGTCAAATGATAATTCACTGTACTTCCCATAATGAAAAATCTTTCTGAAAGCGGCTTCGGACTCCTGCTTAGACTTGGCAGAAAAAACCCCAACCACTTTGCGTGGGTTCCATGGATTCTTTTTTATACTTAGATTAAATCCTGCATCGGCAATATCAAGCTTGCCATAAAGTCTTTCAATCAAAGGATTATCATCTCCAAGGATGACAAGGGCTGTATTTTTTATATCGGAATGTTTGATATCCAGCGACTCTTTTTTCACGCCACCTTTTTCTTCAAAGGAATTGATAATATTTGTATAAGCGTCTTTATTGCTGACTGGAAGGGCAATAATCACCTTTTCTGCACCGATAAGCCTTGCAATAACTGGCGGGAGTTCCTCGTCAGAGAGTTTCCTTGCGATATCATAATCTTCATCCACAATGATAATATCAGGCTCTTTATCCAGGAACGTTGTGAAGCTGTTTCTTTCCTTGTTAATATTAAAGGACTGTTTCGTTTTGCCGCCGTCTACGTAATGAATAGTTACAGGAACATCGATGCGATAGATCTCTGCCTGCTGAACAATATCAAAATTAACCTTATATTCACTGCCGTATTGCCTGACGCTCATGTTTTCAACATGCAATTGGGGCAAACCTTTTTTATCTATCCACTGACTAACAAACCAGTCAAGATTTTCTCCAGTATTACGCTCAAACACCGTCATTACATCATCCCACGATGCTCTCTGAAACGATTGCTCATGCACAAGTTCTTGTAACGATTTATAAAAAACATCTTCGCCTACAAGATTTTTGAGTATATGAAAGACCATGGCCGTTTTTCCGTAGCCGACGACTTTTGTTGCAAAATCTACCCTACTGCGAAATTGCCTGACTGGAATTTCATTATTATCCGTCACATGGCTTTCATAATTCACCAGTATCTGTTTTCTGTATTGCCAGCCCTTGCCTTCTAATTCTTTATAGAGGTGATCGGCAAGGTATGTAGTGAGTCCTTCTGCCCAATTGCCCTGCTCATGATCAATGTACACCAGGTTGCCAAACCATTGATGAAGAATTTCGTGGCCAAGAGAGGTTTTAACAATAAGTGGCAGTTTGACAACACGCTCACCCAGTAATGTAAAAGTGGGCATGGAATACCCTGTCGGGAGAAAGTTCACTACGATAGAAAACCGCTCAAAGGGAAATTTTCCAATGCGGTCCTCATAAAGCGCAAGATATTTTTTTGTATAGGAAATATATTCCTCTGCCAGGTGAGCGACTTCGGGGAAAAAATAGGCAACTATTTCTATTTCATTAAAATAATCCTTGCTTACCTGCCACCTGTCTGACGCAACAAAACTAATGGCATCCACCACATGTGGAAAATCAAATATAAATTTAGTCTGACCATTTTGAGTGACTTTCTCCATGTTGTTCGCTTCAGATATAGCATTGAAACCTTCAGGAAGCACTGCCGTGAGATGATAAACTTTTAAACGATCTAGCCACGGATACCATATTTTGGTTAGCGATATATCTCGTGCACCAATAATGTTAGGCGTTGCCCCGCGAGGCGGGCTATGCGTTTGTCGCTTATCTGCAAACACACCATCGTATCTAATTTCAAGATCACCATCATGTTTTGGCAAAATCTTTAAAACACTATTTTTAAGCTTGAAGTTGATCGCTTGCTGATTCAGCTTAACTTCTCTGATTGTTAGGTGACCAGTATGAAATTCCAACACTTGATCTGCCTGAACATCAATATTTACCACGCCAGATATTTTAGCGTTGGCGATATCAAAAGAAATGGCTAAGTTGTATGGTACTACCGAATTAGACACATGACGCTCTGCCTGTACAGACAGAGGGGATATCAGAAAAATGAACAGGATAAAGTAACGATTAATCATGCTGTGCGATTGTATAACAAATTTAAGAGAAAAATGGTGAACGAACCTGAAAAAATCGTCATCGTGGCATGTATACCACTTAGTAGAGCAATGCAGGAGCAATTGCCGACGAACAATTTTTCATGAGCCTTGCTTTTCAGGGCGAACCCGTAGGGTGACTAATTTTGCCGGGAGCAAAATTGAATGGCGATTAACCAGCCTGAAAGGCGAATTACAGGAAGTAATTCGTAACCGCAAGGACGCGCCGAATAATTTAACCAGGGACACGCGGATTTTCAATCTGACTAGACCAACAAATCACAATACACTATAACTGCTAACAACAATTAAAACAGCCAGTTACATTACATTAGCTGTAGCCAGCTATTGTCAATTATTGCGATTTGTTATTGGAGAGTGCGCCAAGAGTGCGCCATTTAAAACTTTATTAATTAAAGCAAAAACCAATTCAACTTAGAATTGCTAAGTTTTTTTCTTACCCAGTTTTTTAGCCACTGATTTTTTCTTTATCACTCTTGCCTTTTTTCTTTTAACTGGCTGAGTTTTCTTTAAGTCAAGAAAATTAACAGTTGGAAGCATTACCTCACCATGTATAAATCTTCCCGTTAATGCAAGTATAGTGTCTCTAAGTGCTCCATATAGAAGCGCAGAACCATTGACCACTGCAAAATCTTCTCTATCAAACTTCTCAATAGGCAAGTCATGCACAACGGTCACATGCCCTTGAATAGCAACCTCGATAAAATACGGAAATACATTTTTCTCTCTGGGCTTTATTTTCAATTTCAAACTTAATAGGTAATCTCTTGAATCTTCCTCATCCTCCGCAGTACCTACCGCTATATTTGAGGTAAATTCAGTATTAGCGATATCAGGATAATCATCTAAGCCATTTGAAACGTATCCGTCTTCGGGAATAATCGTTATTTCAAGCAGCTGATAGTTGTTGAGTATTAATGGACTCTGTTTCATACTTTTCGTCGTTTGTTACATATTCGTTATTGCAAGCAATTTCCGGTAAAGTTGTATGTATCGCAAAAACCTTCTTACTTCTTTCAAGACCTGTTAAATCAAGAACTGCCTCAAAATTAGACTGCCTTCTTGGTTTACTAAGCTTTCTACTTAAATTAACGTTCGCATAGTCCGCCAACCACTCCATTGCTTCCGGCACTGCAATAGCAACTCTTAGCAATCTATCCATTGGAACACTCTGTGCTAAATCACCACTTTCATATTTAGAAAAAGCAACCGAACCCCCACCAAATATTTTAGCTGCTTCTCTTTGGGTAATTCCATAACGGTTACGTTGAGCTTTAACTGCCACACCAGGCAATAGCTTATCTGCCTCTTTACGAGCCTCGATGATCAATCGCTTATTAACTCTTGACTGATCTAAACTAGTAACTTCTGCACCACAAGTGTCACAAACAGAAGAGGATACCCCTTCAACAGTAAGTAAGGAATCACCATATTCAACTCTTTCAGTTGAAACCTTGTTTAGTAGACTACCTTCTGCACAAACAGGACAAATTGAATTTTTCATAATGTACTCAAAAATGACATGAAACTATTAATAATGCTTTTCCAGTTGAACCTATAGCAAACTTTACATAATATTCACACGGTAAAGCTTTGCGAAGGTGCTCATAATATTCATCCCTGATGATAACGTACGCGTCACAAGCCAACCATCGACCATTAGTAACTCGACACCATTCTGAATTTTTATAGTTATTATTAGTTAATTCATTCACTAATTCAGCAACATCATCCAATGACCACGCAAGCTTATGCACATCATCTTTGCATCTATTAGTAACTAAGACAGTATTTACTTTTGCTATTTTTTGAACCTCAGAAAGTAAATACAAAGGTCCATTACCAATCCTTCTTTCCCTTTCAGAAGGATTATCGCCAGAGGGCGGTATTAAATTAGATATATTATTATTTACCATAATGGTAACTTTAGCAAGAAAAACAACCTTCTTTTCTTATGTTTCATTTGGAAATTAACAGACAAATACTAAATTTCTAGTAAAAAATCGTATAGGCTCACATGGATATTATCATTAACGATTAGAAAAAACACAAACAACAATAATCACAACCTTTTGATTTTATAGGGAATTATAGCATCATGAAATAATAAACACAGAAAACATCAAATTTACAATGAACTACAGAACCTATCCCTATATTACCTTTGGCATATAACCGGCACTATTTTTCGCCACATACCAACAAATCAAGAACTTTACCAATTACACAGTCTGTTAAGACTACACTATTAAGCAACAACTAAGCCACATTAGCATTATCATTTATCTCTCGAACCAGTTCGATCACCTTCTTTCCACCCTCATCACCAAAAACACCAGCAACTCCTTTGGTATTTATATGGGTAAAAGGCGCATCAAACAGCACTTTTGGCTTCATTGTTCCATTTCGCATCAAGTAGCGGATCACTGCAGGAGCAATTGCCGAGGAACAATTTTTCATAAGCCCTGCTTTTTAGGGCGAACCCGTAGGGCGTAGCACATGGAAATGCGGAGTAATTTAACCAGCCTGGTTCAATTCGGTATAGGAATAACAACTGTTGCAACAAAGGCAGGATTAGTTAATAAGGGAAAAATGGTGGCCGAACCTGGAATTGAACCAGGGACACGCGGATTTTCAA
>CAZALW010000147.1:0-7790 GCA_964485705.1 uncultured Thiotrichaceae bacterium | reverse complement strand
ATTTTGTGAAATGCCAGCGTCCTGTGCAGCAAGAAACAGCGATGATTCAATCACTCCGCTGGCATGCGCCTGGCGGGTTTCAATGTGATGACTGAGGGTTTTTGCGACCAGTGTATCGTTGCTACGTTCCACCATTAAATAAGATTTGTGGTTGATTTCATAACGAAGTGCCTGTAACACGCCGTTGTCATCAGATGAAACTCGAATAATGTCTCCAGGGAATATTTTGCGAAGGGTTTTCGCTGCTGTACCTGACTTCATTAGTTCATCAAGTTGCTGTGGCTTGATATTGGCACGTTTAAAAATGCGAGCAAGACTATCGCCAGATTTAACCTTGAAATCACGCCATTGCTGATTAGATGTTACAACTGATGGTATGGGCGGTTGTATAGCTGGTGTATCAGTGATGATATTGCTGGTTTCATCAACCGTTTGTTGTTGAGTTTGAAGTTTAGGCGTTAAAGCTTGCCCTGGTTTTTGTGGTTTTGTCTGCTGTAATTTTAGGCTTTGTGATTTTTGATGCTGTAATTTTACATGCTGTAACGTTGTGTCTGGTTGTGTGAAGCTGGGCAGTGTTGAGCTTTGTATTTTTGGCAAACTGAGCGAAAAACTGTCTCTTTCCCGGTTATCGGGTAAGCTTGCTGTGTCCTCGAAAGACGGTGGAGTATCAGTGGCTATCAGCTCTGTGCCGCTTTTTGCAGATTCGGTTATATTCCGGGTTAAATTTTTCGATTCAGTCGTGTTAGCTATCACGACACCAATACCGGTGAGTGCAATCGCTAAAAAAGCCCAACGCAGCCGGAAGGTTCTGGCTTTACGAGCTGGTTGCTGACTTAAGCGAAAATCTTTACTTATCAATGACATTGGCGTAAACAGTGGGCAGTGAAAAAGGTTATAACTATAGTTTGAATGTAGTCGTAAACTAATGTTCAGTCAATGAACATCGGCTAAAAAACACATTGATTTGAGGCATTTATCATACTAGTTCAGCAACTATTTTTAATGAGTAGTTGAGAAAGCATCAAAGCACGAGTATCTTATACACCTTTTTAGCGTAGCGCCAGCAGGAAACCTTATGAAATCAACAGTAGAATCCATAGCCGAGCAGCTGGAAATAATCAAGCGTGGAGCGGATGAAATTCTTGTAGAAAGAGATCTGGTCGCCAGGTTAAAAGAAGGTCGCCCGCTGCGCATCAAGGCTGGTTTTGATCCTACCGCACCTGATTTGCATCTGGGGCATACGGTGCTGATTAATAAACTTAGACAGTTTCAGGATCTGGGTCATGAAATATTGTTTTTAATTGGTGATTTTACCGGCATGATTGGTGATCCGACGGGAAAATCAGCAACTCGGCCACCGTTGACGCAACAGGACGTTGAACAGAATGCAGAAACCTATCAGCAGCAGATTTTTAAAATTCTGGATAAAGAAAAAACCAAAGTAGTGTTTAATTCACAGTGGATGAACAAAATGAGCGGCACAGACATGATCAAGCTGGCTGCCAGCAGCACCGTGGCACGTATGCTTGAACGGGATGATTTTAGCAAACGTTACAAAGGTGGGCAGTCGATAGCCATTCATGAGTTTTTATATCCGCTGATACAGGGCTATGATTCTGTTGTTATGCGAGCAGATATTGAACTTGGCGGTACCGATCAAAAATTCAATCTGTTAATGGGGCGACAGTTGCAGGAACAACATGGCCAAAAACCACAGTGTGTTTTGACTATGCCAATACTTGAGGGTCTGGACGGTGTGCAAAAAATGTCCAAGTCCTTGAATAATTACATCGGTATTGCTGATGCACCTAAAGACATGTTTGGCAAAATCATGTCCATTTCTGATAACCTGATGTGGCGTTATTTTGAGTTGCTGAGTTTTCGAGCAATGAGTGAAATTGAAGGTTTTCGAGCAGAAGTGCGGCAGGGAAAAAACCCGCGTGATATTAAATTTTTACTTGCCGAAGAGATCATCACTCGTTTTCATAGTGAGGCAGAAGCCATAGCTGCACGTGAAGGCTTTATTGCGCAGTTTGCTAAAAACAGAGTGCCCGATGATATTCCAGAACTTAGTTTTAAAGCGCCGGCGGAAGGTTACGCCATTGCCAACTTACTTAAAGATGCAGGCCTGTGTTCCAGTACCAGTGATGCCCTGCGTATGATTGCGCAGGGCGCAGCTAAAATTGATGGCGAAAAAATTGCTGATAAAACGGTGAGAATCCAGAAGGGTACGGTAGCCATTTTTCAGGTTGGTAAACGTAAGTTTGCGAAGATAATTGTTAATTCTTAATTGTTAATGTAAGTGCAGTTACCGCTTGTTTTTCATTAACCATTAACAACTAACCATTCTGCTTGTCAATTTTCGCCCAGGTGTCACGTAAAGTGACGGTACGATTGAAAGTTAATGCATCGGTTTTGATATCCTTAATAAAATAACCGGTGCGCTCAAACTGGTAATGGGTATTGGCATCTGCATCTGCTAGCGCCGCCTCCAGTTTGCAGTTATTTAATACGGTTAATGATTCCGGGTTCAGGTGTTCGGTAAAATCATCACATGCAGCGGGGTTAGGATGGGTGAAAAGTCGGTCATATAAATTCACCGTGGCATCTATGGCGTGTTCGGCACTAACCCAGTGGATGGTGCCTTTTACTTTTCTGCCATCGGGTGAAGAGCCGCCTTTGGTTGCCGGGTCGTAAGTACAAATTAATTCAATGACTTCACCGTTTTCATCTTTTATAAAATCGGTACAGGTAATGTAGTAGGCATAACGCAGGCGTACTTCACGACCGACCGACAGGCGAAAGAATTTTCTTGGTGCGTCTTCGAGAAAGTCATTGCGTTCGATATAGATAACTTTAGAGAAACTTATATTGCGTGTTCCCATTTCTTCTTTTTGTGGATGGTTTTTCGCAGTTAACGCTTCCACCTGCCCTTCAGGGTAGTTTTTGATGGTGACTTTTAACGGGTTTAATACCCCCATCATACGCACTGAGTGTTCGTTTAAATCTTCGCGTATGCTGTTTTCCAGCACCGCCATTTCAATCAAGCTGTCTTTTTTGGTGACACCAATACGCTCACAAAAATCCCGAATGGAAGCGGGAGTGTAACCACGACGACGCAAACCTGAGATGGTTGGCATGCGTGGGTCATCCCAGCTGTTAACATGGTTATCGCTGACTAGTTGATTGAGTTTGCGTTTGCTGGTGATGGTGTATTTTAGCTGTAAGCGGGCAAATTCAATTTGTTGCGGATGGCATGGGGTGTCAACTTCGTCCAGCACCCAGTCGTACAGCGGACGGTGGTCTTCAAATTCCAGTGTGCATAATGAATGAGTGATGTTTTCAATGGCATCAGAAATACAGTGCGTAAAATCGTACATCGGGTAGATGGGCCAGTCATCACCAGTACGTTGGTGGTGTGCACGTTTAATGCGATACAGTGCAGGATCACGCATATTAATGTTGGCTGATGCCATGTCAATTTTGGCGCGTAACAGATATTTGCCATCTTCGAATTCGCCAGCACGCATGCGAGCAAACAGATCAAGATTTTCTTCAATACTGCGATTGCGATCAGGGCTATCGATGCCCGCTTTTGTCAGAGTGCCACGGTATTCTCGAATTTGTTCGGCGCTCAGCGAGTCAACATAAGCTTTGCCCTGTTTGATTAACGTTACTGCATAATCGTATAGCTGCTGAAAATAGTCAGAGGCGTAATGCTCGCAGCTCCACTCAAAACCCAGCCATTTTATATCCTCGATAATGGCGTGTACGTATTCTTCTTCTTCTCTTGAAGGGTTGGTATCATCAAAGCGCAGGTTGCATTTACCGCCAAAATCCTTTGCTATGCCAAAATTAAGGCAAATAGATTTGGCGTGACCAATATGCAGGTAACCATTAGGTTCTGGCGGAAACCGGGTTTGTACAACAGTGTGTTTAGCAGAATTCAGATCATCCTGAATGATGTTGCGGATAAAGTTTGTGGGGCTGCTGTTTGCTGTGGTGTCGATTTCATCTTTAGTTGACATAAGATTTTATATATGAATTTTAGGTTGCTTTGTGTTGAGGTTCGCTACCGGACAACATACGAAAGTATAATTTTGTTGGAGTAGCAGGGTATGCGGCGTATTCTACCGATGAAAAGGAGGGTTTGCTGATTTTTATGTAATTTCTTTTTGTAAATAGACTTTTCTTTATTGGTTTTAGTTACAAATATCCGGGCTGGATGTTGATAGTAGCTTTAAGCGGATACTGAATCTTCAGTTTTGATAGTGATTCCAATGTGGTAAATGCTAGCAGAAAAATGGATGATGGTGCAGCCAGTGGTGGAGTCAGCTTTTGAGTGCAATGAATTGCCGGCTATGTGATTTTAATTATTGAGTCTGTTAGAGGTGAAATTCCAACATGATTTTAGTGCTACTGGGTGTCTCAACCCTGCTGGATTTTGATTTGATGTGTCTACATCCAGCAGGGTTGAAGTGTCTTGATTTAGCTTACTACTATTGAAACTTCTTCTGAAGGTTGGCTCTCGCGCCCTTCGGTATCAATGGTGGTGAGAGAAAGATGGTAGATGCCGGCATCTAAGTTGATAAATGTGCTGCATACAGCATAGCAATCAGCGATAGTGATGCTATTTGAATCTTGAGTTTGCGCTACACGATAAGAGATTTTGTATTCTGCAATTTCAGGCACAGATAAATTGCTGCCATCCTCTCGTTCTGTGGGTGCGACCCAGGATAAATTAATGCCGGAGGCGGCAGGGTTATTTTCAGTAGGAGTATCAGTACTTGTAAGGCTGTCGCCCGAGCCACACGCAGTTATCTGCAGGGTTATTAATAATGTAAACAGGATGGGTGTAATACGGGAGGTAATTAAATGAAAAATGTTCATGGCGCTCTTTTATCTGCTGGCAAAATGCATAATCAGTGTGAGTTGGGCTCACGCTGATTGCTGTTAATATAGGGTAATATTTTAGTTTTTGAGCATTTAAAAAATCGATTTGCCTGATACTTCGAGCGATGCAGATCCTTGCCTAAGCAAACGATGCCGGTATTATACTGAAATAAAAAAGAAAGGGAAGCTTTTTGTTGAGAATGTGACAGTTTTGTTTGAACAGTGACAAAGTTTTTTGATTAAATGCTGTTTTTCCGGTGGTTACGGTGTGTTACCCCGAAGATTGCTAAGGCAATCTTCGGGTTGGTCGTTCAGATAGTTATTGCAACTTCTTCTGAATATGCGCTCACACGACCATCGGTATCGGTAGTGGTGAGTACGAAGTAGTAGGTGCCAACAGGTAAGCCGGTAATGGTATAGGTGGTGGCTTCAAAAGCGATGGACTGCTCGGTATGTTGACCGCTAGTTGTTCCATAATGGATTGTGTATTTTTTAATTTCATTTGCAGCTAAGGTACTATTGTCTTCGCGCTGTACGGGTGCGTTCCAGGATAATGTAATATTAGCCGTTGCATTGTTTTCATCAGCACCCAATATGGTAATTGCTATAATATGGGGTGTGCCATCAGCGCTGTTGATAATCAGGCTGTCGGTTAATGTTTTTCCAGCTACCAGGTTCTGGATTGCAGTCTGGCTGTTATCGGCAGCATAAATCCAGTTGCCAGCAGCATTTATTATCAGCTTGCCGTAGCTGCCGTTAATTGTTTTTGAAATAAAGGTATCTTCACCGGCATCAAGATCGGTAATAGTTAATGTGCCACCCGTTTCTAACTGACCGTTATTAAGATCAATGTCTTCAGTAACGCTACCATTATTATCGCCAGTTATAATAGCGGCATGATTATTAACAGCTTCTGTTACAGGTATTGAGCCTGAGCCAAGATCAGGAGCAACGGCAGTTAAAAATTCCTCAGTACCACAGGCGCTCATCTGTAATGTCATCAATAATGTAACCAGGGTTGATATGAAGCGAAATTTAAATAAGCGGAAAATAATCATGGTGCTCTCCAACTGCAGGCAATCTATGTCGCGACAGTAAGAGCGGTGCTCAAACTGAATGCCTTAAAAAACGGAAATAAAGTTTTTGGTTTTTGAGCAATTAGAAATCGATTGAGAGGATATTCTGAGTGCTGAGACTCATGATGTGTCTATCGATATAAGAACTATAGCACAGTGTAAAGAATACCGGGTATTCTTTGTTGGAAAAATGACAAATTTTGTTAGAAAGGTGACATTACTTTTTAATAATGTGTATTATTTATAATAAAAACAAATACATATGAATGATTTTTCATTGCAACTATATTAGCATAAAATAATACTAATTGGTTAATGAATAACCATATTGTAATTAAGCAATTCCTAATGTTGGGTAATGAGGCGTATTACAGACCTCTTATGTTGTGTTATTAAAGTGCGTTTTAGTTGGTGGTGATATGTTAGTGTGGCTGAGCTTATGAAAATGGTCGATTTACAGGAAAACAGCTTGAAAACGGTGGTTGCTGAAAAGTTAGGTGTGACGCTGGATGTGGTTGTGCATAAATCTGTTGATTCAACGAATAGCTGGTGTTTGCGGCAAAGTAAGTCGGGTAAAGGTTTGCCTTTTGCCTGTTTTGCGGAGCAACAAACCTCAGGCAGGGGGCGACGTGGTAAGCGCTGGCTTATGTCGGCGCATAGCAACATTGCAATGAGTCTTGCCTGGCCTTTTGTATTATCGACGCAGTCATTAAATTTTTTACCATTATCCATGGCGTTGGCAATTGTTGATACGCTGGAAGGCATTGGTCTAAAGCAGGTGCAGGTTAAGTGGCCCAATGATGTTTATGTTCAGGGTAAAAAAATTGCTGGTATTCTGATTGAAACGCAAACAGTTATCTCCAGGGATGGAGTGTATGCTGAAAATTGTCTGGAACAATTTCAGCGCATGTCCATGGATGGACGGCCATGTTCGCGTTATGGCGCAAGGAATCAGGAAGGCGGTGCGATTAAAAACGAGCAGGTCATTGAAAGTGTCACTGATGAAAAATCCACTAATGGTAAGCAGCTGGCTGTGGTGATTGGTCTGGGGCTGAATTACCAGATGATTGAGTCTGATCGCATATCTGATCAAACCCAGTCGGGCAAAATGCAGTCGCTGGTATTAACTGATATTTGCCAACAGATTGAGTCGCAAAATATAACGGTAAGGCCTACGCGAAACAGTGTTGCTTCTGCATTGCTGTGTAATGTTATTACTGCGTGTCAAAATTTTAGTCAGGTGCCGGGTGAAAGTCTGGAAAAATTTCGTGCTTCATATGATTTTTGTAAACAGAAAGAAGTTAAAATAATTCTGGATAATAATGAAGTGCTAACAGGTGTTGCGCAAGGAGTTAATGATAATGCGGAATTGCTGGTGCTGGTAGCGGGCGAGTTGCGTGTTTTTAATAGTGCCGATGTTAGTGTGCGAACGGATATGTCCAGGGATGGACGGCCATGTTTATATTATGGCGCAAAGAGCCAGGAAGGCGGTGCGACTAAAGTGAACACGTTATGATATTAACCGTGGATATCGGTAATAGCAGAATCAAATGGGCTTTGTGGCGAGCGGATAAAATTGTCGAGCGAGGAGTTGTAGCGTACTCAGTAGATAACAGTACGGATAGTTTTGATGAGTTGTTTTCGAAGGTAGAAAAGCCAACGCATATATTTGTAGTTTGTGTTGCCGGAAATGAATTATCTCGCAGCTTCAAGGAATGGAGTAAGCAGCGCTGGCAACTTGGTGTTGAATTTCTGGAAACAGAGAGGCAATTTAATAATATAATCAATGCTTATAAAAAACCCGGGCAGCATGGTGCGGAT
>CAZALW010000146.1:0-7826 GCA_964485705.1 uncultured Thiotrichaceae bacterium | reverse complement strand
TTTTGCGTTCTTCGCGGACTATATTTTTGTTTTTAAAGGTCAGCTATTGACCGAACTCAGTCATTAACCCGTATGAGTAAATCAACAGGCTTTGTCAGGTTGCTACTACACATTAGATAAAAGGATGTTATCTTTCTTTAAACTCGATGTTTTTATTTTATGGTAATGATTCTTTAATGTTTAATATCTCAATTATTACTTTTGTTACTGGCTGGGTGTTATGGTTCGTTATCGATAAGCACCCTGTGGCGTTGGGTGTTATGCTGCCTGAAGAATTAGACACCATGCTGGATAATTTTCAGTTGGCATTTGACATGTTATCGGCAGGTTATTTACGTGCATCCTATGTTTTTATCTGGCAGGCGCACTATATCGTTCTGTCTATTATTTTTGCTTTGTTGATTTCTGCAATATATGGAATGCTCTCTACTTTTTCTCGACGGCGTCATCTTCGCCAGTTGATGTGGCCGAATAAATCATCTTCAGACAAACCTGAAAAACAGAATTCTGCTGAAGACTGATGGCGGGTAAACAGGCTTGCCCCCAGTTTTTATTTTTTCAGTCATCAGCGTCTAATTCCTGCTCACCCGACCAGCCGGTCGCTTTTGCCTTCTGTATGGCTTGCGTGTAGATTTTATGGTGACGTTTTGCTAATTCTTCTGGTAACTGGCTGACCACGCAGCCATATTTATCCCATTCGAGATTAACTTTTTGCAACAAAGCGTCAATTTCAGCTGCATTCCAGCCCTCACAGGTTTCTGTTTCGGCAAGCACGTCAAACACCCAGGCATCTCTGATGATTTTACCTATCGGGGTCATACCGCCATTGATTTCTTTGTTAATGCCTGGATATTGTTTTTGTTTATGCATATTTTATGTTTTGTCTGGTCTTACAATAATGGGTGGCTTGATAAAAACAGTCTGCTTGCAGTAGATTATCATGGATACGTCTGCTGACCCGTGAAAATGTTTAAAAGTTGCTGTCCAACCAGTGCTGTTATTGACTATCTTATAATACTTGACTGTTTTACTAGGTATTAGTAAGATTAACCTACTAAATTAGTCGGGAATTCTGAGGATTTTTCTATGCGTTTATCAACCAAAGGGCGTTACAGCGTAACTGCCATGTTAGATCTTGCCATACACGATAAGGCGGGACCGGTGACATTGGCGGATATTTCGCAGTGTCAGGGTATTTCCTTGTCGTATCTGGAGCAGCTTTTTGCTTGCCTGCGAAAAAGTGGTCTGGTCAAAGGTGTGCGAGGTCCTGGTGGTGGCTACCGCCTGGCGCGTCCTGCTGGCGAGATCAGTATTGCTGAAATTATCTGTTCTGTTGATGAAAATGTTGACATTACTCGTTGCAAAGGCGAAGGAAATTGCCAGGGCGGGGATAAATGTTTAACCCATGAATTGTGGTCGAACTTAAGCCGTAGATTACATGATTTTTTATCGGGCATTACCCTGGCGCAATTTGTTGAGCGCCCTGGCATTCCAGAACTGTCCATGCAGCGCGATAAAATGATCGGGCGATTTATTTTGGCTAAAAAACAGGCCGCTGCCATTAATCAGGGCGCGTTTCTGCATAAGGATTAGGGATAATGATAAAAAACAGCCCAGTAATGTGCTGATTAACAAAGTGTTTGTGAGGTAAAGGTTATGGCATACGGTGAAAAAGTTCTGGATCACTACGAGAATCCAAGAAATGTAGGTAGTTTTGACAACAATGATAATGTCGGCACTGGTATGGTTGGTGCGCCTGCCTGTGGTGACGTGATGAAACTGCAAATAAAAGTTGATGGTAACGGTGTTATTGAAGACGCGGTATTTAAAACTTATGGCTGCGGCAGTGCGATTGCTTCCAGTTCGCTTTTAACTGAATGGGTGAAAGGTAAAACACTGGATGAAGCAAAAGCGATCAAAAATACGCAGATTGCAGAAGAGCTGGCGTTACCACCGGTAAAAATTCATTGTTCTGTTTTGGCAGAAGATGCGATTAATGCTGCGGTAGATGATTACAGAAAGAAAAACCTATGATTTAAGTTATAAGTTATAAGTCATAAGTTGTAAGTCATAAGTTGTAAGTTATAAGTTATAAGCAAAAACCTAAAACCTACAACTTACAACCCATAACACAAGCTCTTCAGGTATAATACGCGCCTTTATATTTAGTGAGGAAAGCCTGTGCTTGAGTCTTATCGTCAACATGTCGCCGAACGTGAAGCCCAAGGGTTGCCGCCGTTAGCACTTGATGCCAATCAAGTTGCGGAACTGGTTGAATTGATTAAAAATCCTCCCGTTGGTGAAGGAAAAGTATTAATTGATTTGCTGGTAAACCGTGTGCCACCCGGTGTCGATCAGGCAGCTTATGTGAAGGCGGCTTTTTTAGCAGACGTTGCCAAAGCTCGCTGCACATGTGGTTTAATTAGTCCTGTACGCGCCACTGAGATACTCGGCACCATGTTAGGCGGTTATAATATACAGCCGCTGATTGACTTGCTCGATAATGACGCTACTGCCGATGCTGCTGCAATCGCGTTATCACACACCTTGCTCATCTATGATGCCTTCCATGATATTGCAGAAAAATCCAAAACCAGTGATGCTGCTTCCCGGGTAATTCGTTCATGGGCAGATGCAGAGTGGTTTACTTCCAAACCCGCACTAGCCGAAGAAATAACAGTCACGGTTTATAAAGTACCTGGCGAAACCAATACCGACGATTTATCACCCGCGACTGAAGCCTGGAGTCGTCCGGATATTCCATTGCATGCCAAATCCATGTTGATCAATACCATGGATAAACCGCTGGAAACCATTGAGTCCTTAAAAGAGAAAGGCCACACCATCGCTTATGTCGGTGATGTTGTTGGTACCGGTTCTTCACGTAAATCGGCAATAAATTCTGTGTTATGGCATATGGGCGAAGACATTCCGTTTGTGCCAAACAAACGTGGAGGAGGAGTTGTTTTAGGTGGTAAAATTGCGCCAATATTTTTTAACACCGCAGAAGATTCAGGGGCATTACCGATTGAATGTAATGTATCGGCAATGGAAACCGGTGATGTTATACGCATACGCCCCTTTGACGGTGTGATTCTGTCCGAAACCGGTGATGAAATTTGTCGGTTTGATTTAAACCCGGCAACCATGGCAGATGAAGTGCGTGCTAATGGACGTATTCCCTTAATTATTGGTCGTGGTTTGACTGATCGTGCCCGCAGTTTTTTAAACAATGGCAAATCCGAGGGCGCATCCGACGTATTCCTTAAACCACAGGTAGGCGACGATACGGGTAAAGGTTTTACCCTGGCACAAAAGGTTGTTGGTCGTGCGTGTGGTGTTGCAGGTATTCGCCCGGGAACATATTGCGAACCGAAAATGACTACAGTAGGCTCACAGGATACCACTGGCGCAATGACGCGCGATGAGTTAAAAGAACTGGCGTGTTTAGGTTTTTCAGCTGATCTGGTGATGCAAAGTTTCTGTCACACCGCAGCGTATCCCAAACCTGTTGATATTACCCTGCAGCACGAATTACCCGACTTTATGCAAACCCGCGCCGGTGTGGCTTTGCGTCCGGGTGATGGTATTATTCACTCCTGGTTAAATCGTATGATATTGCCGGATACCGTCGGCACCGGGGGTGATTCACATACCCGCTTTCCAATGGGTATTAGTTTTCCTGCTGGCTCCGGACTGGTTGCCTTTGCTGCAGCATTGGGCGTGATGCCACTGGATATGCCCGAATCAGTACTGGTTCGTTTTAAAGGTGAAATGCAACCGGGCATTACCTTACGCGATCTGGTTAACGCCATTCCCTATGTCGCCATTCAAAAAGGACTGCTAACGGTTGAGAAAAAGGGAAAGATAAACGTATTTAATGGACGTGTGCTGGAAATAGAAGGTTTGCCTGATTTGAAAGTCGAGCAGGCGTTTGAATTATCGGATGCGTCAGCGGAGCGTTCGGCAAACGGTTGTACTGTCCATCTCGCTAAAGAGCCGATTATTGAATACATCAACTCCAATATTACTTTATTGAAGTGGATGATATCAAATGGCTATGAAGACAAACGTACACTGGAACGCCGTATTGTTGCCATGCAACAGTGGTTGGAAAACCCTGAGTTAATTTCACCTGATGCCGATGCAGAATATGCTGAAATTATCGAGATTGATCTAAACGAAATCAAACAGCCGATACTGGCTTGCCCGAATGATCCTGATGATGTTAAAACCTTATCCGACGTTGCCGGGGTGCATGTTGATGAAGTCTTTATTGGCTCGTGTATGACCAACATTGGTCATTATCGTGCAGCCGGTAAAGTGCTGGAAAAAGTCTCCAGTTTGCCAACTCGACTGTGGGTTGTGCCACCAACTAAAATGGATGAACGTCAGTTAATGCAGGAAGGACTATACAATATTTTTGGTCGCGCCGGTGCGCGTACAGAAATTCCGGGTTGTTCACTGTGCATGGGCAACCAGGCGCGTGTTGCTGATAATGCAACCGTGGTTTCTACCTCAACACGAAATTTCCCTAATCGATTAGGTGATGGCGCCGATGTTTATCTCGCCTCCGCTGAATTAAGTGCGGTAACGGCAACCCTCGGGCATATCCCCAGTGTTGATGAATACATGGCTGGGGTTAAAGATATAGAGCCGATGTCTGCTGATATTTATCGTTATCTTAACTTCCATTTACTGCCGGAATATCAGAAAGTTGCTGATGAAGTGAAAGTCGAATTAGTATGACAATGCGTTTTGCATAATAAAGGGTAACACCCAATGCCAGTAAGTTAAGCACAAAACGAGTCGGAAGCGGGACTTTAGTCCCGCCAACAACGGGGCTAAAGCCCCATCTCCAAATTACTTTACTCTTAACTTACTAGCATTGGGTAACACCTAATACGCCAGGAGAAAATAACCTTGCCATCTCTCCCGGTGCTCAATCTGGTAGCTTTGATTTTCAATAAGTCGCTGAGTTAACAACATGTTAAAAATGCTAGTATTCGTTGCTATAGGTGGTGCCTTTGGTGCGATAATGCGTTTTTTATCGCAGGCGATGATTTATCAATTCGTTGGTAAAACATTTCCTTATGGCACATTGTTTGTCAATGTTAGTGGTTCGTTTTTAATGGGGTTGTTATCCATTTTTCTGGTGGAAAAATTTAACTTAAGTGCTGAATGGCATTTGGCTATTTTAGTGGGTGTGTTAGGCTCGTTTACCACCTTCTCAACTTTTTCACTTGAAACACTGGTGTTGTTTGAGCAGGGTGATGTACTAAAAGCAATGACCAATATCTCATTAAGTATTATATTATGTGTTGGCGCAGTATGGCTCGGCGCGGTTCTCGCTAAACAGATTGTTTAACTAATGGAAGGCTTGCTCAAAGCCTCTCAAAAAAATTATAGACTATGTTAAATCCAAAATTAATTCGCTCTGATCTACAGGCAGTTGCTGCGCAACTTAAAAAAAGAAATTTTGAACTTGATGTTACTACATTGGAAAGCCTGGAAAACAAACGCAAGGCTTGCCAGGTTGAATCAGAAAACTTGCAAAGCGAAAGAAATACAAAATCAAAATCAATTGGTAAAGCCAAAGCTGCTGGTGAAGATATTAAGCCTTTACTGAATGAAGTGGCCGGTTTAGGTGAAAAGCTGGATGCCGCTAAATCTGAATTAGCTGAAGTACAACAGCAGATGGATGCCATCATTATGGGTATTCCTAATTTATTGCATGACTCTGTTCCTGTGGGTAATGATGAAAATGATAATGTGGAAGTCAGACGTTGGGGCGAACCAAAGACGTTTGATTTTGAGGTGAAAGATCACGTTACTTTAGGTGAAAGAGGGGGCGCAGTACACGGCTGCCTAGATCTTGGCTGGCTGGATTTTGAGACAGCAAGTAAATTAACCGGATCACGTTATGTAGTGATGCACGGGCAGATGGCAAAACTGCACCGCGCACTTATTCAGTTTATGCTTGATGTACACACTAATGAACATGGTTACACCGAAGTTTATGTTCCCTACATTGTTAACAGCGAGAGCCTTCGTGGCACCGGTCAACTGCCCAAGTTTGAAGAAGATTTGTTTTGTGTCGATAAAGAAGCAGGGTACTATTTAATTCCAACAGCGGAAGTGCCCGTCACCAATATTGTGCGCGATGAAATACTTGATGCTTCGCAGTTACCCCTAAAACTGACCAGCCATACCCCGTGTTTTCGCTCTGAAGCCGGTTCTTACGGCAAAGATACCAGAGGCATGATCCGTCAACATCAATTTGATAAAGTTGAAATGGTGCAAATGGTTAGCGCCGATAAAGCCTGGGCTGCATTAGAAGAATTAACGCATCATGCGGAAGTGATTTTACAGAAACTGGAATTACCCTATCGCACCGTTATTTTATGCAGTGGTGATGTTGGTTTCTCCGCAGCAAAAACCTATGACCTTGAAGTCTGGTTACCGGGCCAGCAGGCATACCGGGAAATATCATCATGCAGTTGTTTTGGTGATTTTCAGGCAAGAAGAATGCAGGCGCGCTGGCGTAATCCTGAAACCGGCAAACCTGAATTATTAAACACAGTCAACGGATCGGGTTTGGCAATAGGGCGTACCCTGGTTGCCGTGCTTGAAAACTATCAGCAAGCTGATGGTAGTATATTGATACCCGAAGTACTAAAACCCTATATGGGTGGTTTAGAAAGGCTTTCTTAAAAAATATTTATCCACAGATAAACGCAGATGAACACAGATAAAAACGTTAAAATTATAAAACCCTTTTACTTCTAAATTTAAAAGTCTTTTTATCTGTGTTCATCTGTGTTCATCTGCGTTCATCAGTGGATGAAATAGTATTTTGTTGTCATACCGCACTATTATGCAAAATCTACCTGACAAACTGTACACCGTAGACTCCATTGTTCAGCTCGAACAAATCGCCATCAATCAATTTGGCATCCCAGCCTATACATTAATGAAACATGCAGGCGAAGCGGTTTTTAGTGTTATTCAAAAAAAATATCCGCAGTGTAAAAACATTCTGGTTTTATGTGGTGCGGGTAATAATGCCGGTGATGGTTATGTTGTTGCCAAACTTGCGAGGCAGGCAAATTATAACGTTCATGTTATCAGTTTAATCGATGCAGCAACGTTGAAAAACGAAGCTTTACTTGCTTACCAGGACTGGTTAAGCGTCGGTGACAGTGTGGGTGGCAATGATGTAGTGGATAAAGCGTTAATTAATGATGCAGATATTATTGTAGATGCTTTATTAGGCACTGGCCTTACACGTGAAGTGACAGGTGAATGGGCACAGTGGATTGCTTCAGTAAATGCTTCCATTAAGCCGGTTATTTCAGTTGATATACCTTCCGGCCTGATTGCTAATACCGGCGTGATTTCCGCTCACGCCATTCAAGCAGATGTCACAGTAAGTTTTATCGGTTTAAAGCAGGGCATGTTTACTGCACAGGGCAAAGATGTCTGTGGTGAAATAATGTTTAATGATTTGAACGTGCCCGCTGAGGCGTACCAGCAGGTTGAGTGTGAAGCTCATTTGTTAAAAGAAATTAATTATTCATTATTGCCAATACGAAAAGCCTCGTCAAATAAAGGTTGTTTCGGACATGTGTTAATTATTGGTGGTAATACTGGTATGCCTGGTGCGGTGATTCTGGCTGCCAAAGCAGCACTGCGTACAGGTGCAGGTTTAGTCACCATTATAACTGTCCATGATAATTTGGCGGCTATTAGTTGTGCTGTGCCAGAGGCGATGATAAAAACCTGTGATATCGATTCTCTAGCGGAGGTTTTTAGCGCACAGTTGC
>CAZALW010000145.1:0-7845 GCA_964485705.1 uncultured Thiotrichaceae bacterium | reverse complement strand
TCATTTTTCGAGTAGCGTTATTTGAAGTTATGTTATCCTGAATGCGGCGATTATGTAGTGGCTCAGCCGCGCCATCTCTCACCACCGTTTTACCTGAGAGGCCAAATTTATAAGTGAAGTTTTTATCCATGCTGCAGTCCTGCCTGTTTTTATTTCAGGAGCGATGCTATTTGATGCACTACACTAGCAATGATATATCAGAGTTAAGAAACGTTACTATTGAAATAATAGCCCCGTTAACATTTAAAACAAAGCCTTTTCAGGCTGGAATGGCACAAAAGATAGTTACAAAAGCGGTTTCTTCGTAGGTTGGCGCTGAGGCACGAAGCCCAACAATGGTGTCTGAACCAGCAGGCTTGTTGGGCTTCGTGCCTCAGCGCCAACCTACATTACAAAATATACTCATGGCAGGTGATTATAAAAAAATAGCCTGAAACACCTTTCAATATCAGCAACGTTTGATAAAGAATAGAAAAACTTTAAATCATTCAAACATCGGGTAGAAATTGAGTGTTTTTAGATAAAATTGTATTTTCTATGAGGTTTTCAGGCGGGCTCAGATTGCATCTTTCATAAGCACAAATTACACTGCACCTATATTATTAAGAGTATGAGCTAAATGCCCGAAACCATCGCTGACGATTCTGTAGGAATCGTTGAAAGTCAAATTATTCATTTTTCTGAAAGTTTAACGCTGGAGTGCGGTAAAGCGCTGGCAGAATATGATATTGCCTATGAAACCTACGGCGAATTGAATGCGGATGCCAGTAATGCCATCTTAATCTGCCATGCCTTATCCGGTGACCAGCATGTTGCCGGTTATCATAACATGGAAGATAAAAAGCCTGGCTGGTGGGATTCTGCCATTGGTCCTGGCAAGGCCATTGATACCAACCGCTTTTTTGTGGTCTGTATTAATAATCTGGGTGGCTGTAAAGGTTCCAGTGGTCCCAATACCATTAATCCAAAAACCGGCAAATACTGGGGGCCCGATTTCCCTATTGTTACCGTTAAGGACTGGATTATGTGCCAGTACCGTTTTATGAAATCGCTTAATATTGATTACTGGTGTGCAGTTGTTGGCGGCAGCCTGGGCGGGATGCAGGTTTTACAATGGACAATTGATTATCCCGATTTAATCAAACATGCCATCGTGATTGCGGCAGCGCCAAAACTTTCTGCACAGAATATTGCCTTTAACGAAGTTGCACGCCAATCCATTATGTCCGACCCGGATTTTTGTGAAGGTCACTATCTGGAAAAAAACACCGTGCCACGCCGGGGGTTAATGCTGGCGCGAATGCTGGGACATATTACTTATTTATCCGATGATGCCATGCGCGACAAGTTTGGCCGTGAATTACGCGAAGGCAAGCTCAATTTTGGTTTTGATGTGGACTTTCAGGTGGAGAGTTATTTGCGTTATCAGGGGCGTTCTTTTGTCGATCGTTTTGACGCTAACACGTATTTGCTAATGACAAAAACACTGGATTATTTTGATCCAGCCGATGACTATGATGATAACCTTGCATTAGCGTTAAAACAGACCAGTGCACAATTTCTGGTGATTTCGTTCACCTCGGACTGGCGCTTTTCACCTGAGCGATCACGTGAAATTGTGAAAGCCCTGTTGCAGGCGGAAAAAAGAGTGAGTTATATCGAAATAGAAGCGAATCAGGGGCATGATGCTTTTTTGATTCCTATTCCACATTATATGAATGTCCTGTCTTCACACATGAGGCATGTTGCCGAGGCCTTGTCATGAGGCCGTACCAGCCTGCGCCAGTTGTAGAAGGCGGCAGTTTGCGTGCCGACCTGGCTATTATTTCACAGTGGATTAAAGCGGATACCAAAGTGCTGGATCTGGGTTGTGGCGATGGCACCTTGTTAGCGTATTTGCGAGAGTCACGAAATGTGCTGGGTTATGGCCTGGAGATTAACGCCTTTAATATCGAGGATTGTGTTGAGAAAAGCATCAATGTCATTCAGGCTGATCTGAATGATGGCTTAAAAGCCTGGTTTGCGGACAACAGTTTCGATTGTGTGATAATGACGCAGACGTTGCAGGCGACTGAGCAGCCGGATTTGCTGATTGAAGAAATGTTGCGAGTTGGTGGCGAAGGTATTGTTACCTTTCCTAATATGGCACACTGGAGCGCACGTTTACAACTGGCCTTGAAAGGCATGATGCCAGTGACAAAAAACCTGCCGAATCAATGGTTTAATACGCCAAATGTGCATTTGTGTACACTCAATGATTTTGAAGTATTGTGCAAAAAACATGGTATTCAAATCTTGCAGCGTTTGGTTGTTGATCACCGTCACAAGCAGGGTAGTTGGCTGATGAATCTGCTTCCTAATTTATTAGGTGAAATTGCGATTTATCGTTTTTGCCGAAACTGTTGATGATTACTAATTACGGATAATACCCCGTCATTCCCGCTAGAAACATGCGGGAATGACGGCAACTAACTACGAGTAGTGGTGCATGGATGCACCGTTTACGAACCAAAGGATGGAATTTTGGTTTGTTGGTTTTTAATTAGTAATTAGTAATTAGTAATTAGTAATTAGTAATTATCAAATAACTGCTAAAATCTATACTCTATATTTTTTAAAATCACCCCTCAAATTAAAGGGTCAAGACACTGATTACGCAACTAAACAACCCTGCTGTGTTACAACAATTAAACCAACGACTGGCGGCTATCGCGAGTCTGTTGTTAATTGTCGCCTGTGCCTGGCTGCTAGTTAAAGTGACCTGGTTGTTTTTTCCGCAAGATGATGGCGTCAGCTTGCCTGTGGCACAACAAAACCGTCCATCGGTAAAGTCACAAACACAGCAAAACAGTTTTAATAGATTAACCGCAGCGAATGTTTTCGGGGTAAGCAGTAAAGCGGCTGTTCAAAAACAGGTCAAGGTACCGGAAACCAAACTTAATCTCACCTTAAAAGGTGTGCTGGCAGCAAAACCGATGGTTCGAGCAAGCGCGATTATTGCCAAAGGCCGATCCGGTAAAGAGGATATTTTTGGCGTTGGCGATAAAATGCCGGGAGGCATTTTAATTAAAGAAATTCATCCTGAATATGTGGTGCTTGAACGTAATGGAAAACTGGAAACTTTAAAACTGCAGAAGATTAGTGGTGTTGGCGGTCTGAGTCGGTCTTCAGGTAGTCGATCCTCTTTATCAGCGCGTGCAGGTTCTCCGGCAGCGGTGTTAAAAGAAATAAGACGTAATATATTAAAAAATCCGATGTCTTTTGGCGATTATGCTTTGCCTGTTGTGGTCAAAGAGAAAGGTAAACAGATTGGTTATCGCTTGCAGCCGCAGAAGAAAGGTAAACTGCTTGCTGAGTTAGGCATACAAAGTAATGATGTGATTACACAAATTAATGGTGTCAAATTGAATAATCCACAAAATGGCATTAGGGCTTTACGTCAATTAAGTACAGCAAGAAATTTAAACATAGTGGTAAAACGTAATGGTGCAGAAGTTCCTCTTAGTATTTCGTTACAATGAGGTTGCATCAGGGTTTTTGTATGGTTATTGCTTTCTCGTTCCCATGCAGGAGCTTCACTGCCATTGACTTAAGCCTCCCCCTTTTTAAAAGGGGGATTGAGGGGGTTGCTTTTAAAAACGTAAACCCTCCCAGCCTCCCTTTAAAAAAGGGAGGAGCTAAGAGCAAAACTCTTAAGTCAATGGCAGTGCGCTCCCGCGTGGGAACGAGAGAAAATTCGGTGGCAGGCAATAACTGTCATTTTATAAGTAGTAATGCGTGCTTTATAAGTTAAAGTGCAGAGGCATGTAAGTTACATCAGGAATTTTTCATGGTTATTGTTCGACTATTAATATTTTTCACCTTACAGGTGCAGCAACAGTTTCTGCACAAGTTATTATTGCCCGTTGTGTTGTCTTTGTTCGTTTCGGTACCAGCCATTGCCGATGAAATCACGCTTAATCTCAAAGATGCGGATATTCGTGCTTTGATTAGTACCGTTTCTAAATTCACTGGTAAGAATTTTATTATTGATCCACGGGTAAAAGCAAAAGTGACCGTGATCTCAGCCAATACATTAACACCAGAAGCGGTTTATGAAGTTTTTCTTTCCGTGTTACAGGTGCATGGTTATGCTGCGGTGCCAACCGGTTCGGTAATAAAAATTGTGCCTGCGGTTAATGCCAAGCAGGGGCCGCTACCTCTGGTAACAGGTAAAGGAAAACACAAGGGTGATGAGCTGATTACAAGAATTATTCGCCTGGATCATGTGCCTGCATCGCAGTTGGTGCCAATATTAAGACCGCTAGTCCCTCAACAAGGGCATTTGGCGGCTTACAATCCGACCAATACCTTAATCATTACCGATCATGCCGGTAACATTAAACGCCTGTTAAAAATTATTCGTGGCGTTGATCGCCCCGATAGTAATGAGTTAGAAATTATTCCGCTAAAACATGCCTCCGCTTCAGAACTGGTGAGAATTTTAAACTCACTTAATACTGGTTCAGCAAAAGATGCAAGCAAAAAAATAAGGCTGGCAGCAGATGATCGTACTAACAGTATTCTGGTGACCGGTGACCGTGCTTCACGCTTAAAAATTCGGGTAACCATTGGTTACCTGGATACACCACTTGAAGATGGCGGTGGCAATACGCATGTTATCTATCTGAAATATGCCAAGGCAGAGAATCTGGCGAAAATATTAACCGGGTTAAAAGAGCAGGGTGCAAGAACCGGTGGTGTAAAAGGTAAAGCGTCAGCAGTAAAAGCGACACTGGGTAGTGTGGTGAGTCAGGATGCCATTATTCAGGCAGACGAAGAAACCAATGCATTAATTATTACTGCTGACACTAACACGGTGAAGAATTTAAGGGCAGTGATTCGGCAGTTGGACATCCGTCGCGCACAGGTGTTAATCGAAGCAATTATTGCTGAAATCACGCTATCAAAATCAAAAGATCTGGGTGTCGGGCTGGCGATTGACGGTACTGACTCCAGCGGTAATTCAATACCCGCAGCGATTAGTAATTTTGCCGGTATTGATGCCATATTGAGCGCAATAGTAGGTGGCACACCACTGACTTCAGTTCCTTCAGGTTTGTCATTCGGGATTGGCACAACCTCCAGCTCAGGGGCGCGTTATGGCCTGTTATTGCGCGCCCTGCAAAACGATACCAATACCAATATTTTATCAACACCAACCATTGTTACACTGGATAATGAAGAAGCAGAATTAATTGTTGGTCAGAATATTCCTTTTGTTACTGGTAGCTTTACCGGTACCGGTAGCAATAATCCACAAAATCCTTTTCAAACTATTGAGCGTCAGGATGTGGGGCTGACACTGAAGGTCACGCCACAAATTAATGAAGGTGATACCGTGCAACTGGTGATTGAGCAGGAAACCTCCAGTGTTATTCCGGGCACGGAAGAGATTGGTATTGCAACCCGTAAACGTTCGATTAAAACCACTGTATTAGTTGATGATGGCGGCATACTGGTTTTAGGCGGTTTAATTCAGGAAGAAGTGACTGACAGTGAAAGTAAGATACCCTTGCTTGGCGATATTCCCTTAATCGGCTTTTTATTTCGTAATCAAAGCACCACAAAAACCAAAGCAAATTTAATGGTTTTTTTACGCCCCAGTATTTTGCGTGACCATAAAGATGCGGCGTTCGTTACCAACGAAAAATACAACTATCTGCGTGGTATTGAAAGTGAGTCTTATGATGAAGAGAATCAGAGTTACGGTTTGTTAGATGGTGCGGCACCACGATTACCGCCAATGGAACAAATTGATCGCTCTAAAGCGACAACAGAGAAGTCACAGACAAAATTTGATTCGGTCATAGAGGACACGTGGGATAGTGATTCATACTGGGATGATGATGATGGCTTTCTCTAATGTCAGAAGCTTGTCCGAAAGCAGTGGCACATGGATGTGGCGTTTACGAACCAAAGGATGGAATAGAGAACCTACTGCGGAAAAGCTGGATTCGGCCAGATTCCCCCATAATTTTCGTTAGATATGCTCAATATTCACCTCAAATTATGAAGAAATCTGACTCGAACCAGCTTCCCCTCGCTACGGCTTCTGTTCTCGGACAAGCTCCTGGCGAAACGACTGCCGAGGTGATGGCTGTTAACGCAGCAGCCATCAATGAAGAGGTGGTAATCGGCGAAAGCACGGATAAAAACCCGGGTAATAATAAAGCGCAGGATGTGTTTGCCACCTCGGTACCACTCACGGCGCAAATATTGCCTTATGCGTTTGCCAAACGCCATGGCGTATTAATCGGGCAAATTGATGAAAACAGCATTAATTTATTACATCGTGATTCGCCTGATCCCATCGTCATTGCTGAAGTTTCCCGTATCACTCGTCGAAAACTTTCCTTAAGCCCGATCGCAAAAGAACCGTTTGCTGCATTGCTGGCGCAGACCTACGAGCAGGGAAGCGACCAGGCAATGGCCATGATGGAAGGCGTGGGAGAAGAGCTGGATCTGGATGAGCTGGCGGAAACACTGGAGCCGGAAGACTTAATGGAAGCGGATGACGATGCACCTATCATTCGTTTAATCAATGCGTTATTAAGTGAAGCAATAAAAGTCAATGCCTCGGATGTGCATATCGAACCCTTTGAGAATCGTCTGCGCATTCGCTTTCGCGTTGATGGTATGTTACGTGAAATATTGCAGCCGCCGGGCAATATTGCACCGCTGGTGATTTCACGTATTAAAGTGATGGCAAAACTCGATATTGCTGAAAAGCGTTTGCCGCAGGATGGTCGTATTTCATTGCGTATTGCCGGTCGTGGTGTTGATGTGCGGGTTTCAACCCTGCCCTCAGGGCATGGCGAACGCGTGGTGATGCGCCTGCTTGATAAACAGGCAGGACGGTTAGATCTTGAGCAACTTGGCATGTCGGGTGAAGTGCATGATAGCTTTCACCAGTTATTGCATAAACCGCACGGCATTATTCTGGTGACGGGGCCAACCGGTTCCGGTAAAACAACAACGCTGTATGCCGGCTTAAGCATACTTAATGTTAAATCGCGAAACATACTAACGGTTGAAGATCCGATTGAGTATTTTATTGATGGTATTGGACAAACCCAGGTAAACACAAAAGTTGATATGACCTTTGCCCGTGGTTTGCGTTCTATTTTGCGACAGGATCCGGATATCGTCATGATTGGTGAGATTCGTGATTTAGAAACCGCGTCCATTGCGGTGCAGGCCAGTTTGACCGGTCACCTGGTGCTGTCTACGCTGCATACCAATAGTGCCATCGGTGCCATTACCCGTTTGCGTGATATGGGCGTAGAACAATTTTTACTGGCTTCCAGTTTAATTGGCGTGATGGCGCAACGGCTGGTAAGAAATTTATGCCCGCATTGTAAAAAACCACATCAAATAACCGAAAAAGAACGTGAGTGGCTGGGCATGGAAGACAGTGACAACACAGTGATTTATAGTGCAGGGGGTTGCAGCAAATGTAACCACCTGGGCTATATTGGCCGCAGTGGTCTGTATGAATTTATTCCGATAGACCGCCAATTGCAAAGCATGATTCATGAAGGTTTAGGTGAACAGGTTATGGAAGACTATGCAAGAACCGTCTCCACCAGTTTAAGTCAGGATGGCAAACGCATGATACTTGCAGGCAATACTTCGCTGGAAGAAGTTTTACGGGTTAGCAGAGACGACTGACGCGCGTAGCGCGTAATGAATAGTGAATAGTGAATAATGAATAATGAAAAGATTAAAAACATACAAACAAGAATAAAGGCTACGCCTTTTTTGTTTTTTATCTCCATGGATGGAGTGTATGCTGAAAATTGT
>CAZALW010000144.1:0-8019 GCA_964485705.1 uncultured Thiotrichaceae bacterium | reverse complement strand
TGTTGGTGTACATGCAGCATCAATACAACACGATTTTAATCTAACGCATCATGATGGTTTTCATATTGACCATCACCACACTGTGGTTGACGTCAGTTCTGATTATCTCATAAAGAAATCAAATCTATCCAATCCTCTGGTATTGATTGTTCTTTTTATCGGGCTTTTCATGGTCATACCCAGCCTGGCTTACATGGTCAGGCAACGGTTTTATAACATACTGATTACCTCCTGCTATTACATACTCCAACCCCCTCTGCGTGCGCCACCCCTGAAGTAATTCTACCCGTAAATTAACACGGGCATTTCTACTGTAATTGAATTTTATTCCTATCATGGAGCCTGTCGTGGACTTTTGTCTGCACTGGTTTATCAATTACCAACCTTATTTTTAAAAACTAATCAACAAAGGAGATAACATCAACATGTTATCCAAATCAGCTATTATTTTCGGCTGCATGCTGTTGTTTTTCAACACGGCATTGCATGCTGACCCAAGTGTGAAACCGCTCGAACAGAAGGCAGACGGACAACGTATTAATTTACAACAGGCCATCAGTAAAACATTTGAACACAACCCGGCACTGCGTACTTTCAGTTATGCGATCAAAGCACAGCAGGGCAGGCAATTACAGGCCGGCATGGCAGCCAGCCCTGAAGTGAGTTTCATGGTTGAGGATGCACTCGGTACCGGGGTTTTTGAAGGTACGGATAATGCACAGATGACTCTGGGCATTGCCTGGGTAGTAGAAGGTGATATACGGCAGCGTTATATTGATGTCGAATCTGCAAGCGCCTTATCACTTTCCATCCAGCAGAACAGTAAACGCCTGGATGCAGCCGCTGAAACCGCTCGTTTATATATTACCGTTCTGGCTAATCAGACTCGCCTGAGTTATGCCGCTAAAACAGTAGAATTGGCGAAGGGAACGGTATCTGCGGTTAAAAAACGCGTCACTGCAGGCAAGTTATCCGATGCTGAACTTGCACGAGCCCGGGCAGAATTATATCGCCGCCAACTGGGGCATGAAGATATCGAACACGAAATGCGTTCAGCCATTCGTTTGTTAGCCGCGCAATGGGGTGAGATACAGCCGGGTTTTAGCCAGGTTGAAGGTGATATTTTTCGCCTGCCTGCCATCCAGACTTTTAGCACACTTAAAACACAGCTCGAACGCAGTCCGGAATTTACCCGCCTGATGTCAGAGAAACGCTTAAAACAGGCACAGCTAAAACTGGCTGAATCAAAAAGCGATTCACCCTGGCGAGTGGATCTTGGCATCCGTCATTTTGAAACCAGCAATGATCAGGCTCTGGTTGCTGGCATTAGTATTCCCTTTGGTGAGCGCAGCCGAAATACTGGTGGCATTATCGAAGCGCGGGAAAATTTATCGCAGACCCAGGCACAGGCGGCTGCTTTAAAAGTGCATTTTGAAACCAGGCTTTATGTGTTATCGGAAGAACTGCAGCATGCTCACCATCGAGTTGAAGTCTACCGTAGCGAGATTATTCCACAACTGGAAAAAGCATTAAAAGAAACACGCAGAGCATTCAATCTGGGTCGCTACAGTTATCTTGAATGGCGCACTGTACAGGCTGATTTACTGGATGCACGTAGCGCATTGGTTGAATCCAGCATCGACATGCATTTAAAAGTGATTGAAATTGAACGCTTAACCGGTGTCTCAATGACACAACCGGATAGCAAATCATGAGAAATATTATGAATACATTAATACAACTATTGGGCATTGTTTTTTTAAGTAGCCTGTTACTGTCCTGTGATGATATCGGTCACTACCTTGGCATGGATGACGATCATGATCATGATTCACATGGTGCGCATGATGCACACGAAGAAGAGATAGAGAAGGGGGCGCATGGTGGCCGTTTGCTACACAGCGGTGACTTCACGCTTGAATTAGCTATTTTTGAAACTGGTGTGCCGCCAGAGTTTCGTGCCTGGGGTAGTTTTAAAGGCCAGCTTCTGGCACCGGGTGAATTTGAGTTATCTATCATATTGACTCGCCTGAGTAGTATTGAAGGTGGCAAAGTAGATAACATTAAATTCACTCCTCAGGGCGATGCTCTGCGCGGCGACATGGAGATTGTTGAACCACACTCCTTTGTCGTTACCATCAATGTCGTCCACCAGGGCACTACACACCGTTGGCAATACGATAACTTTGAAGGCCGCACAAAAATTGAAACTGCCGTTGCTAAAGCGCTGGAAATAGAAACCGCTATTGCTGGTCCTGTTGTGTTACAGGAAACGATAGATGTTTTCGGCCAGATTAAAGCCAATTCAGAACGTGTCAACCAGCTTAAAGCGCGTTTTGCCGGTGTTGTTAAAACCGTCAAAGTATCTATTGGCGACAGCGTGCGTAAAGGGCAAACACTGGCAACCGTTGAGAGTAACGAAAGTCTGAACCTGTTTTCCATTAAAGCGCCCATCAGCGGTGTGATTACTCAGCGACATGCGAACCCCGGCGAACAAACCAACGATCAGGTTTTGTTTGTTATTACCGACACCTCAACCGTATGGGTCGATTTATCCATTTTTCCTGCTGACATCCATCGGGTGAAAGTGGCTACACCTGTCAGCATAGAGCTGACAAACAAGTCGTTGTCAGCCAGCGGCAAAATTGCATTTATCAATATTACTGCGCAGTCCAATCAATCGGTAACCGCTCGTGTCATTGTCGATAATAAGGACGGGCAATTTTTACCCGGCAGTTATGTAAAAGCAAAAATCAAAGTGGGCGAACATGCGGTGCCGTTGGCGGTGAAGCGCATTGGTCTACAGGCGTTCAGAGATTTTACCGTGGTTTATGCACAGATTGGTGAGCAATATGAAGTGCGTATGCTGGAACTGGGCAGGCAGGATGATAAGTGGATTGAAGTACTCGGTGGTTTAGAGGCTGGTACACGTTATGTGACAAAAAACAGTTACGTTATTAAAGCGGATGTTGAAAAATCCGGCGCCTCGCATGACCATTAATTCAGCGACCGCTATCCCAAAATTCAGGAACTATCATGCTTGAAGCCATTATAAAATTTTCGCTAGCCCGACGCGGGCTGGTTATTGCCCTGGTGTTGTTGGTCATGCTACTGGGGGCGTACAAGTTCACCCAGTTGCCGATTGATGCGGTGCCGGATATTACCAATATACAGGTTGTGGTGAATACTGCAGCGCCGGGTTATACACCACTGGAAGTCGAACAACGGGTTAGCTTTCCCATTGAAAACGCCATGGCAGGTTTGCCGAAACTTTCCTATAGCCGGTCTTTATCGCGTTATGGTTTGTCTCAGGTGACCATCGTATTTGAAGAAGGCACCGATATTTATTTTGCACGTCAGCTGGTTGGTGAGCGGCTGAGTAATGTAAAAGCTAATTTGCCCGTTATGCTGGAGCCGGAGCTGGGTCCCATCGCAACCGGTCTGGGTGAGATTTTCATGTTCACCGTCGATGCCGAGCCGGGGGCAACGAATTCTGACGGCAGTTTAATTACCCCCACTGATCTGCGCACCGTGCACGACTGGATTATAAAACCGCAATTAATGCGTGTGCCAGGCGTGATTGAAGTCAACCCGATTGGCGGCTACAAAAAACAGATTCTGGTCGCACCCGAGCCGGCAAAGCTGCTTAGCTTCGGTATCAGTTATGCCGATGTGGTGACTGCGCTGCAACAAAACAATGCCAACCGCGGTGTCGGTTTTATTGAAGACAATGGCGCACAATTATTACTGCGCGTACCCGGTCAGGCGAGCAATATGTCAGACCTGGAAGACATTGTTATAGAGCAACAGCAAGGGCTACCAATTCGTATAAAAGATGTGGCAAGCGTGAGCCTGGGCAAAGAACTACGAACCGGTGCAGCAACGCAAAATGGTCATGAGGTGGTATTGAGTACGGTGTTTATGCTTATCGGTGAAAACAGCCGAACGGTTGCTTTTAATGTTGCGCAGAAACTGGAAGAAATAAAGGCAAGTTTGCCTGAGGGTATTAGCGCAACCGCCGTTTATGACCGCACCAGCCTGGTGGATAAAACCCTGGACACAGTGCAAAAAAACCTGACCGAAGGTGCGATTCTGGTTATTGTTGTACTGTTTTTATTATTGGGAAATGTCCGAGCGGCACTGTTAACGGCTGCCATTATTCCTATCGTCATGTTAATGACCATAACCGGCATGGTGCAAACTAAGGTCAGTGCTAATTTAATGAGCCTCGGTGCGCTGGACTTCGGTCTTATTATTGATGGCGCGGTGATCATTGTTGAAAACTGTATGCGCCGGCTGAGTGATGCCGGATCTAAAAAAGAATTAAGTCTAGATGAGCGTTTAGCACTGGTGTTTGATGCCACCAGAGAAGTCATTCGCCCGGCCTTGTTTGGTGCTTTTATTATTACTGTGGTTTACATCCCGATTTTTGCCTTAAGCGGTGTCGAAGGCAAAATGTTTCACCCCATGGCGTTGACGGTAATCATTGCTCTGGTGAGCGCGATGATTCTTTCCATCACTTTTGTACCGGCTGGCGTTGCCTTGTTGTTTCGTAAACCGGTACAGTTAAAAGAAAACAGATTAATGAAAACCGCACGCTCAGTGTACCAACCGGTATTGATGTTATCGCTTAGATTTCGTTGGAGTGTGTTAGTGCTGGCAGTGGTTGTCGTGCTCGCTTCGGCAACCGTTATTCCAAAATTAGGTACAGAATTTATGCCAAATCTGGATGAAGGTGATATTGCTATGCATGCATTACGCATACCGGGTACCTCATTGTCGCAGGCGATACATATGCAGGGAACGCTGGAAGCAGAAATAAAAAAACTCGCAGAAGTTAAAACCGTATTTTCAAAAATCGGTACGCCGGAAGTGGCAACCGACCCGATGCCACCCAGCGTTGCCGATACTTTTATCATTCTTAAAGAGCGTGAAAACTGGCCAGACCCGGACAAGCCAAAAGCGCAGGTGGTTGCTGAACTTGAAGCCCTGGTCATGCCGTTGCCGGGAAATCGTTATGAGTTTTTACAACCAATTCAAATGCGATTTAACGAATTAATTTCCGGGGTTCGCTCTGAGCTTGCTATCAAGGTATTTGGCGATGATTTTGACCAGCTTATCAAGCTGGGTGATGACATTGAAAAAGCCCTTAAAAAAGTCTCTGGGGCTGCCGATGTTGCTGTCGAACAAAGTACCGGTTTGCCCGTTATGACCATACAACCAAAACGTGAAGTCATGGCACGTTATGGTTTAAGCATTGTTGAATTACAGGATATGCTGGCAACCGCACTTGGTGGCAGCGTTGCCGGTCAGCTCTATGAAGGTGATCGTCGCTCAGAAATAGTGGTGCGTTTAGCTGAGCATTTACGCACCGACATGGATGCCCTGTCCAGCTTGCCGATAATGCTGGACAATGGTGATTATGTGCCTTTATCGGAAGTCGCCGAACTCAATTTAGCCACCGGCTATAACCAGATTTACCGTGAGAACAGCAAACGACGCATTGTGGTTACCGCTAATGTTCGCGGGCGAGATCTGGGTTCATTCGTGCAGGATGTGCAGCAGTCGGTAACAGCAAACGTAGACATACCCGCAGGCTACTGGGTTGAATATGCAGGCACTTATGAAAAACTGCAATCGGCTACACAGCGTCTGTTAGTTGTGGTGCCATTAACTCTGGCATTAGTCATCGGCTTGCTTATTCTGGCGCTGGGTTCGGTTAAGGATGCAGCCATCATTTTCTCAGGTGTGCCGCTGGCGCTCACCGGTGGCATCATGGCTTTATTGTTGCGCGATATTCCGTTTTCAATATCAGCAGCGGTGGGATTTATTGCGCTGTCAGGCATCGCTGTACTCAATGGTCTGGTCATGCTCACCTTTATTCGTGATTTGCGCAAACAGGGTCAGCACTTGCATGATGCCATTGTTGAAGGCGCACTGACACGCTTGCGCCCGGTGTTAATGACCGCACTGGTAGCAGCTTTGGGTTTTGTGCCGATGGCGCTTAATACTGGTATTGGCTCGGAAGTACAGCGGCCACTCGCCACTGTGGTGATAGGCGGCATTATTTCGTCAACCTTATTAACCCTGGTGGTATTGCCAGCCTTGTACCGATTAGTACATGGGCGAGAGCAGAATTGATGAAACAATTAATATTTACATAAACAACTAACAGGAATAAAAATATGCATACAACTCAACTCGGTATTCTTGCTGAAGAAACTAAAATGGCGCGTTATCTGGAATTCACTATCGACTCGGAAGCCGATATTGATGCTGATATTAAAGCGGCGTTGCAAGCCCTGGCATCAAATAACATGACAGACGATATGGTAATAGGAATAGGGCAGTCACTGATTGATATGTTGGGCAAGAGCATCTCGGGCTTATATACAATGCCTGCACAAACGGGGTGTGGTATTGAGATACCTTCAACACCAGCAGCTTTATGGTGCTGGTTACGTGGTACAGACCGAGGTGAAATATTTCATCGCTCGCGGCAGATAGAAAGCATGCTTGCGCCGGGTTTTGTTATCACTAATGTAATCGAATCATTTCAATACAATGCAAATCGTGATCTTAGCGGTTATGAAGATGGTACTGAAAACCCTGTGGGTGACGAAGCCATTCAGGCTGCTATCGTAAAAAATCAGGGTGCTGGATTGGATGGTAGTAGTTTTGTTGCAGTGCAACAGTGGTTACACGATTTCGATGTATTGGATGAAAAAACTACAAATGAGCGCGATGATATAATTGGTCGCCATATTAGTGATAACGAAGAATTTGAAGAAGCACCTGATTCAGCCCATGTTAAGCGTGCGGCGCAGGAAAGTTTTGAACCTGAAGCCTTTATGCTTCGCCGTTCTATGCCGTGGGCAGAAGGCATGGATGCAGGGCTGGTTTTTGTCTCCTTCGGCCATTCATTTGCCGCCTTTGAGGCCATACTCAAGCGAATGTTGGGTAAAGAAGATACTGTGACGGATGCCCTGTTCAGGTTTACGCGCCCAATCAGTGGCGCTTATTTTTGGTGCCCGCCGATTAAAGACAACAAACTGGATTTGACTGCGCTAGGTTTTTGATTTCCATTGAGAAGTTACTTAAACAGAGTGGTATTTGCATCGAACAAGTGAAAATTGTCGATTTACGCACAGGTTGTGTGCAGCAGCATTAAAAAAGTCGTCCGTGAATGCTACAAGTTGAACAAAATCCTCATGTCAATTCGTCAGCAATTAGAAGAAAACCTGTTAACCCCTTTTTATGCCGCCTCGGATTTAACAATGCTTAATTCTGATGAAGATTCCTCATCCTGTTCAACAACATCTGTCACCTCTTCAGCGGGGTGTTGGTGACGTTTATAAAGGAACTGTAATACTTCATGGCGATAGTGGTTGTACTTCTCATTATCTGATAACTCAACGCGGTCTCGCGGACGCGGCAGATCAATTTGAAGGATTTCGCCAATGCTTGCCGCCGGCCCATTAGTCATCATCACAATGCGGTCTGATAACAAAACAGCTTCATCGACATCATGCGTAATCATGATGACGGTATTACCCAGTTCGGCATGTATTTCCATTAAAGACTCCTGCATATGGGCACGGGTTAATGCATCCAGCGCACCGAAAGGTTCATCCATCAGAAGCACTTTAGGCTCCATTGACAGCGCACGGGCAATGCCTACACGCTGTTTCATACCACCGGAAAGTTCATCCGGGCGTTTATGCATGGCGTGATCCATGTGCACCAGATTCAGGTTATGCTCTATCCATGCTTTCATTTCAGCTTTACTTTTGTGCTGTTTAGCATTGCCTCGGCCGAAAACCTGCTTTACCGCAAGCTCGACATTTTCATAAGCAGTCAACCAGGGCAAAAGTGAATGGTTTTGAAATATCACGGCGCGTTCAGGCCCTGGCTCATTGACTTCTTTACCATCCAGTACAATGCCTCCCAATGTTGCTTTATATAAACCAGCAACAATATTAAGCACGGTCGATTTACCACAACCTGAATGCCCGATTA
>CAZALW010000143.1:0-8023 GCA_964485705.1 uncultured Thiotrichaceae bacterium | reverse complement strand
TAAAACTTAAAACTTAAAACTTAAAACTTAAAACTTAAAACTTAAAACTTAAAACTTAAAACATACAACTTAAAACTTACAACCCTGGAAAGGAACAAAAATGTCCAACATTACAAAAATACATGCGCGAGAAATTTTAGATTCACGCGGCAATCCAACTTTGGAAGCTGAAGTCACACTGGAAAGTGGTGCCTTTGGTCGTGCCGCTGTGCCATCCGGTGCCTCAACCGGGGCGCGTGAAGCGCTGGAATTACGTGACGGCGACAAATCACGCTACCTGGGTAAGGGTGTGACCAAAGCGGTCAATAATGTTAATAGCGAGATCAGTGACGCGTTACTTGGCATGGAGGGTCAGGATCAGAGTGCGCTGGATAATAAAATGATCACGCTGGATGGTACCGATACCAAAAAACGTTTAGGTGCCAATGCCCTGTTAGCCGTTTCTCTGGCAGCATCACATGCCGCCGCCAACGAAAATAAAGAAGCGTTATATGTTCACTTAGGTAGCGGATCTTACACCATGCCAGTGCCAATGATGAACATCATCAACGGCGGTGAGCATGCTGATAATAGTGTCGATTTACAGGAGTTTATGATACTGCCAGTGGGTGCGCCCAGCTTTAAAGAAGCATTACGTTATGGTGCAGAGGTGTTTCACACCTTACGCTCGGTATTGAGCGCTAAAGGTATGAATACGGCTGTTGGCGATGAAGGCGGCTTCGCGCCGGATTTGTCTTCTAATGAAGAGGCAATTGAAGTAATTCTTGAAGCGATTGACAAAGCGGGTTTTAAAGCCGGTAAAGATATTTATTTAGGGCTGGATGCTGCCAGTTCTGAGTTTTACACTCCTTCAGAAACGCCTAAAGGTGATGGTATTTACAACCTGGCATCAGAAGGCAAGAAATTCACCTCAAATGAATTTACCGACTATCTGGCTAACTGGGTCAGGCAATATCCTATCATCAGCATTGAAGATGGACTCGATGAAGGTGACTGGGACGGCTGGTCTTATATGACAAAACAGCTGGGTGATAAAGTACAGCTGGTGGGTGATGATTTATTTGTCACCAATACCTCAATTCTGCAACGCGGTATTGACAATAACATTGCCAATTCTATTTTGATCAAGTTTAACCAAATAGGTACGTTAACGGAGACTTTAAACGCGATTAACATGGCACACGATGCTGGTTATACTGCTGTTATTTCACATCGCTCAGGCGAAACAGAAGACAGCACCATCGCTGATTTATGTGTAGCAACCAATGCCGGTCAGATTAAAACTGGTTCGTTGTCCCGCTCAGATCGTATTGCTAAATACAACCAGTTATTAAGGATTGAAGAAGCCATAGGTAATAATGCGGGTAATGGTGCGGTCTATGCAGGTAAATCTGCATTTAAACATCTGAGCTAAGAAAGGATTTTTTGAGTCGATAAAATAATTATCACCACCAACCAGTGAAAATCATTGCCTTTGTATTACTGTTCTTACTAATCTGGTTGCAATACAAAATTTGGCTACAGGATGGGGGTTTGCCTGAAGTGTTGCAGTTGCAACAGGAAATCGAGACAGTAAAAACCGAGGTGAAAAAGTTACGCGAGCGTAACTCATCACTGGATGCTGAGGTAAAAGACCTTAAAAAAGGTCTGCGTGCTATTGAAGAACGTGCACGTAGTGAAATGGGTATGATTAAAGAAGGTGAGGTTTATTATCAGGTGATAGAGCCTAACTAAGATAATTACGAATTACTAATTACGAATTACTAATTAAAAAGTAAAACCCTAAAACCCATAGTAAGTTATTAGTTGGCGGTAAAAACAAAAGTACACTCACGGATAACTAAAGGGCATCTCTAAAAGAGGTAATTGTTGTACGCAATACTAATCACAGCAATGAGTTCGTACACGTAATTTGTAATTAATTAAAATGTTTCTCGTTCCCACGCTCCTGCGTGGGAACGCATACCGGCCGCTCCACAGATTTGATGGCTAAAGGTCTGCACAGTAAAGCTGAGAGTAGTATGCGTTACCACGCCGGAGCGTGGGAACGAGAAACTGTCATTCAAGATGACAGAATCTATAACACGTAAAGTTTTTATTTGCGTTTATTTGCGTCCATTTGCGGAAAAATCTATGAAGCATTCAATCTGGGCGATTGTGCCCGCCGCCGGTATTGGCAAGCGCATGCAATCAAGCATACCCAAACAATACCTTTCCTTAAACGGTCGTCCTGTTCTTGAGCATACAATCAATACCTTATTGAAAAACAAAAACATTAGTGGAGTGGTTATTGCCTTGCAGCCAGATGATGCCTGGTTTTCGGGTATTAAAATAAATTCAAATAAACCGGTAATACGCGCAGAAGGTGGTAAAGAGCGTGTGGATTCTGTATTAAATGCCATAGCAACTTTATTTCAGCACAATCAGTTTGATGTTAACAGTGATTGGGTAATGGTGCATGATGCAGTTCGCGCCTGTTTAAGGCAGCAGGATATCAATAAACTGGTCAATGTAGTGGCTGAGGATAAAAATGGGGGTTTATTAGCTTTGCCTGTACGTGACACCATGAAAAGGCAGGACGTAGAAAACACGATTGCCAGTGTTGACAAAACCATCAATCGAGAAAACCTCTGGCATGCACTGACGCCCCAATATTTTCATGCAAACAGCTTGAAAAATGCACTGGAAAAAGCGCAACGGGATGGATTAAAAATAACGGATGAATCATCTGCAATGGAGCATGCTGGCTTTTCTCCCAGACTGGTGTCGGGTTTTGAGGATAATATTAAAATTACCCGACCTGATGATTTGCGGCTGGCGAGCTTATATCTGCAGTCACAAAACAAAACAACGATGAGTTGAGCTTATGAATAAAAGCAGCATGCTGCCTCCATACCGAATAGGTCACGGTTACGATGTACACCGTTTTGGCGAAGGTGATTTTATTGTTTTAGGCGGCATAAAGATCCCGTATAATCATGGCTTTATTGCACACTCAGATGGTGATGTGTTAATTCATTCTTTATGTGATGCTTTATTAGGGAGCATTGCTGCGGGTGATATTGGTCAGCACTTTCCTGATACTGATGAACAGTACAAAAACATGAGCAGTTCTGTTTTTTTAAAAAAAATAAACCAGTTGCTAAAACAGGAACAATTTGAGATTGGCAATATAGATATAAGCATTGTTGCACAAACACCAAAAATGTCACCGCATATTCAAGCCATGCGCCAGCACCTTGCTAATGTTTTAAATATCACAAAAACACAAATTAATATCAAAGCAACGACAACCGAAAAACTGGGTTTCACCGGCAGGCAGGAAGGCATCGCTGTACACAGTGTGGTAATGGTTTACAAGACCACCAGTTAATGGGTAAAAAAATGCGTTTTCATCCCCTGGTTCGTTAGTAGCACAGCCATGTGCTACTACTATTACTGTATTTTACGTGTAAAATGCAGTTTTTTTGCAAAAACTATTTACTTTTTTTGATTTAAGTTATAAAACATCATCCAGTTTTTGTGCATTATTTCTGTGTATAAAAATTTCGACTAATGATGTACAGCTTTAATATCTACTAGCAAATGCAGTAAAACAAGAATGCTAATGTATATTCACTGCTGTTCAGGAAAAATAAGCGAGAGAAAGTATTTAGAAAAAAGTGGATTCACAATAAATATCAATCACCAAAGGGCGACACAAACATGGTACCTCCAAAAAAGAAAGTAACTAAAAAGAAGGTTGTTAAAAAGGCTATAAAAAATAAACCAGTTAAAAAAGTAGTCAAAAAAGCAGCCGCACCGACAAAGAAAATTACCGCAATTAAAGATGCTTATACAAAAACACGACTGTATGCGCATATCTCTGAAGAAACAGGAATAACACGTAAAGATGTTGCCAAAGTTTTTGACTCGCTGGGTGATGTCATTCATGGCCACATTAAAAGCCGTAGCGTAGGTGAATTTAAAGTGCCTGGTTTATTAAAAATTAAGGTGAACAAAAAACCGGCAACTAAAGCCAGAAAGAATGTACCAAACCCATTCCGACCTGGTGAATTCATGGACGTATCTGCTAAACCCGCACGTAAGGTTGTTAAAATTTTGCCATTGAAAGCACTTAAAGATATGGCAGCTAGTTAGCAGTAGTTTGGACAAGCTTTAAGAAAACCCTGTAAAACATTGTTTTACAGGGTTTTCTTTGTTTATATCCTTGTTTGTATTCTAATGAAAAGAAAATTACTTTATTTGCATGGCTTCAATAGCTCGCCGCAATCACACAAGGCGCAGTTAATCATGCAGTATATGCGTGAAAGAAAGTTGCTGGACTTATTAATCTGTCCCCAGATTCCAGTGGTGCCTTCCGATGCCAGAGTGTTTCTCGAAAAGCTCGTTGAAGAGTCGCTTGAAAATTACTCACTGAGTCTTGCCGGTAGCTCACTGGGCGGTTATTATGCAACCTATCTTGCTGAAAAATATTCTGCAACGGCGGTGTTAATTAACCCATCTGTTCATCCTTATGACACACTACGGGCATACCTGGGTAAAAATAAATTTTATTTTGACGAAGGATATTGGGATTTTGATGAGTCACATATCCGGCAGTTAGAAGAGATGAATGTGGAAACAATTAGCAAAGCGCAGCGTTATCTGGTGCTGCTACAAACCGGTGATGAGACACTGGATTATCGTGAAGCAGAATTAAAATACAAAAACAGCCAATGCATTATAGAGCAGGGTGGTAACCATTCGTTTGCTGGTTTAGAGCGTTACATTCCACAAATTATGCAATTTAGTCGAATACTTGAATAATAAAAAGTGAATAGAGTCTGATTCCACTATAAATAGAGTTATAGGTATTAACGATGACACTTGGTCCATTGATGGTTGATCTTGAAGGAGCAAGCATTAATCAAACAGAAAAAATTTTACTTCTAAAGCCGGAAGTGGGTGGTATTATTCTGTTTACGCGCAATTTTGAGTCGATCGAGCAATTGACTGCACTGGTTGATGAAATACATCAACTGAGAACACCGAAATTACTCATTGCTGTTGACCACGAAGGAGGGCGTGTACAACGATTTCATCAAGGCTTTAGTCGCATACCTGCAGCAGCAGTGTATGCCAGGTCTGCAAAAAAAGATTTGCAAAAAAGCCGTCAGCTAGCCGAAAATGCAGGTTGGCTGATGGCGGTTGAATTACGTGCCTGTGGTATCGATTTCAGCTTTGCGCCAGTGCTGGATCTGGCGCATGGGTTAAGTGGCGTAATTGGAGACCGTGCGTTTCACCGTAAGCCAGAAAAAGTTGCTACCCTGGCATATGCCTTTATGCATGGCATGAACAAAGCAGGCATGCAAGCAGTAGGTAAACATTTTCCGGGGCATGGTGGTGTGGTCGAAGATTCTCATGTAGCAATGCCAGTCGATCATCGTGAACTTGATGAGTTGTTACGTAGCGATATTACCCCCTTTGAAAAAATGATAGAAAATAAGCTGGCTGCCATTATGCCAGCGCATGTAATATACGATAAAGTGGATGACAAACCTGCCGGTTATTCATCTTTCTGGATAGAAAATATATTGCGCCAGCGTTTTGGTTTTCAAGGGGCTGTTTTCAGTGATGATTTATCCATGGTTGCTGCCGGCGTAGCTGGTGGTTTTGGTGAGCGTGCTCAGGCTGCTTTAAAAGCGGGGTGTGACATGGCATTGGTGTGTAACCATTTAGAAGGAGCCTATGAGGCTGCCGAATATATTAAAGGTTATAGCAATCCGACATCGCAATTAAGGCTGATTCGTATGCATGGAGAAAATGAGATTAGCTGGGCACAATTAAGGCAAGATGAACACTGGCAACGTGTTTCGCTTCAAATTACTGCGTTGAATGACTCGCCGGAACTGGAAATGGACGTTTGACAGGACAATGAAAAATGAAAAGTGAAAAGTGAAAAATCAATAGTGAGTACCAGAAAGAGCAACTGTCATCTCGACCAGCGAGAGAGATCTTGTTCCACCGTAGTAGTAATGGTACAGGGGTGTACCGTTTACGAACGAAAGGACGGAAAAGATCTCATCCTTATGTTCGAGTAGCCGGTAGTGGCATAGGAGTGTACCGTTAATGATGGTGATGACGATAAAAAAATAGTGGAAAATAAAAAATATGAACAAGAAAAAACTGTTAATTATTATGTCAAATGCTGACCCTTTAAAACCTGAAAGCTGTTATGCACCATTGTTTCAGGCAACGGTTGCCGCTGCTCTATCGCATGATGTCGAAGTTGTTTTCACCGGCATTTCAGGTCAACTGGCCATTGCCGGCAAGGCTGAACAAGTTGAAATTAATCTGGAGTCACACAGTACCATCTATGACATTATCAAAGAGGCGTTTGGTGCGGGTGTTACCTTTAAAGCCTGTAATACCTCTTTAAAAATGGCGGGTGAAGAGTTGATTACCGAGTTAGAGGAAAGAGTAGGAGCCGCTTATGTTATTAATGAGGCGATGGACGACAATACGATCACCTTTACTTATTAAATTATTATTCAGGTAGTTTTAATCTTGTCTAACGTGAATTTACCTGCTGGCTGTAAACTGATTTTTAGCAATCAGGAAATAAATGCCGCGCTTGACAAGCTGGCAGAAAAACTCAATCCAAAGTTAAAAAACACCAACCCTGTGGTGTTGTGTGTCATGCAAGGTGGCTTATTATTTTCAGGTCACTTGATTGCCAAATTAAATTGCATGCTGGAGATCGACTACATACACGTCACACGCTACAACAATGAGACCACCGGTGGTGAACTTCTGTGGAAAGCGCATCCGGCAACCTCACTGAAAGATCGAACCGTACTCATTCTGGACGACATCCTTGATGAAGGAAAAACCCTTCAGGGCATTATTCAATATTGTCAGCAGCAGGGCGCGACTAAAGTTGAGGCTGCGGTATTATTAAGAAAAAAACATGACCGCTGTATCAATCATCAGCATAGTAATGAAGCGTTAAGCGATAACATTGCGCTTACCGTTGAAGACAAATATGTGTTTGGTTTTGGTATGGATTACAATGGTTTATATCGACAACTTGATTCAATTTATGCCCTGGAACATGAGGAACAAGCATGAAACTAGCCATTATTGGTGGCAGCTTATTTAACAAGCCAGGCAATATCACTGAGGTGACAAAAGAAAAAATAAAAACGCCTTTTGGTACACCGTCAGATACTTTCACTGTCGGAACAATAGATGATGTTGAAGTGGTTTATTTAAACCGCCATGGCCGTTCACATCATTTAGCGCCCCATCAAATTAACTACCGAGCCAACATGTTTGCGCTGAAAATACTGGAAGTGACTCATGTTATTGCTGTTACCGCTGTTGGCGGCATAAGTGAAAATATGCCACCCATGAAATGGGTGGTGCCTGATCAAATCATTGATTACACCTATGGTCGTATGCAGACCTACAATGACTGTAATGAAGTGGGCGTTAATCATATCGACTTTAGCTATCCGTTTGACACTATATTAAGCGATAAATTGATAACAGCATTGGAGACAGAGGTATGTGCACATGAAAAAAAGGCAATATACGGCGCAACCCAGGGTCCTCGATTAGAAACCATCGCAGAAATCAAACGCATGCAGAATGATGGTTGCGACATAGTCGGTATGACGGCCATGCCAGAAGCGGCATTAGCACGTGAACTGGAAATGGGGTATGCCATGCTTTCACTTGTGGTGAATTGGGCTGCAGGCAAGGGAGTGAGTTCAGCGCAGTCGGCTGCAGCTATTTCAATGGATGAGATAAAGCAACGTATAGTGACAGGTAATGAAACAGTTGAAAACCTGATAAGCAATGTTGTTGGGCAGCTTGATTAACCGTTATAATCCAGTTTATCGAAATGCCCTTTCTCGTTCCCACGCTCTGCGTCACTGCCATTGACTTAAGAGCTAAATCATATTTAATTCAATAACTTGTCGCAGCTCCATTTACTTAGTAGCAAACCGATCTCGTTACCACGCACTGCGTGGTA
>CAZALW010000142.1:0-8039 GCA_964485705.1 uncultured Thiotrichaceae bacterium | reverse complement strand
ACTAAAACTGATTTATTTTTTAATGAACTACAAACAGCAATAGAAGATGACAGTCTGGTACTGCCATCTTTACCCGAGGTCGCCTTAAAAATACGTGATGCCGTTGAAAGTGAAGATTCAACAGCAGAGCAGGTGGCAAATGCATTGAGTCAGGATGCTTCACTTTCTGCAAGGCTGATTCAAGTTGTGAACAGTCCATTGTATAGACCGCGAAATCCGATTGATGATTTGCAAATGGCAATAACCCGCTTAGGTCTTCGCCTGGTACGTGATCTGGTGATGAATCTGGCAATGAAACAAATGTTCCAATCGACTTCTGAGATGCTGGATAAAAAATTCAGATCAGTATGGAGTACGTCAGTTGATGTCGCTGCTATTAGTCAAATGATGTCGATGACGATGACTGATATTAGTAGAGAACAGGCTCTACTCGCAGGCCTGGTACATAATATTGGCACCTTACCGATACTGATGATGGCAGAAAATGATGATGATTTATTTAATGATGCTGCAGCATTAAATGCTGTTGTTGATGAGCTACAGGGATCAGTTGGTGAAATGATTTTAAAAAGCTGGAATTTTTCTGACAGCCTGGTTGAAGTAGTAAAACATTGCAACAATTTTAACTATATCGGGAACAATGGAGATAGACTGATTAATTTGGTGCAGGTCGCATTGTTGCATGGTGGTTTTGTCAGCGATCAGCAACTCCCTGAAGACCTGTCAAAAGTACCCGCTTTTTCACACCTGGGTCTGGACTGTGAAGTGAATGTTATTCATATCGAAGGCAACAGAGAATGTATCGAAGATGCCCGGCAAACGTTAATGTTTTAGAGCTAAAGTCTCTGTCTTGCGGCAGCCTATCAGCCATTAATATACTTTGTCGGTTTTATTATCGTTACCACGCAGGGGCGTGGTAACGAGAAATTGTAACTTCAAAATACATAACAACGTCATTCCGGCATGTTTTTAGCCGGAATCCACTCTCTGGCGCAGCAGCAACCTGAAGCATGGATTCCGGCTAAAAACATGCCGGAATGACGGAGCGTGACATGCAGGTAACAAGATTAATTTTGCATCCCCACAACATATCAGCATATCCCTGCCGCCTGAAGACGGGGGATTTACAGACCCCCTATCTGGGACTTTAAATTTTCCGCGAATGATTAATTTTACCCTTCAGCTAAATATATAAACATTTAATTGATGGTTTATAAATACGCAGCCCTGCCTAATTGAGTTACCGTTAACCCCCGACCAACGGTCAAAAACACACTAAAGCTTTGTTGTAGATTGCCGATATATTGAGTTATGAAGCTCAACAAGAGGCAATCTGAGATGTGGAGCAAAACTGCCGTTTTGCAATGCAACCGTTTTTTATCGGTGGGTTTATTTGCTCTGTTATTGTCTGCTTGTGGCGGTGGCAGCGATAGCCTGTCCAAAGATAAAAACACTATCAGCAGCGCAGCAACTGTCGATATGGCAATAGCTAGTGCACTATATTTTGACCAGCGTACTCCCGAAGACTTTTATAAAGAAGAATATCAGGGTGATAAGTTTTACACCGCCAATCATGTAAGAAACATTGATTTAATCCCTATTGCCGACAGACCAGGGGTGTCAGTCTTTGAGTTAACCAGTGATGATTTTAATGAAGCGATGAACTGGTCTGAACAGTCAGCCACTTTTCAGGATTTATATAAACAGTTGGTTGATAACAGTGAAACATTGTTATATCACCAGTTTACTCGAGTCGACCCTGCTGCACCCCAATTTGTGCATTTAAATCGTGTCCTTAAAGCCAGTGCGCTGGATCGTAATGGGGTGAATGATAACTATAAAGGAAGGATTACTTTAGCCAATATGACAGCGGCAGATGTTAAATTAATTATCGAATATTTATGGACGTTTACCATTGATAATAATTATGGCAATGCTGTGCTTTCTACCTCTATCACTGAAACAGCGGATGAGTTTGTCTATATCATGCAGCAGGCCAGGTTAAATAGTAGTTTTGATGATAGCTGTGATGTCATTAAACTCTATGAGGTTCATTATACTGTACCTAAGGCTTCTGGTTTTATCTGGAAAAATAAAATGCTGGAACGTGAGATATTTGCTAAACGCTCTGGTGACTTTTTAGAGGTTTGCGGAGAGTTTTAATTGCATAAACCTGTCTTTCATCTGATAGGCAGTGTCAGATACGGAATGGTTGATTTCGACACTTAACAGACATTAAGAGTCTAAGAATTTTAGCCGCGAAGGTCGCTCCTGCGCTCCATGCGCCCGCGACATTAGTGCGTCCATGCACGTCAGTGCAAAAAACGCAAAGAAAAACAATAGTATTGTAATTTCGCAGGTCGTGCTAGCACGACCTGCGGTCGAAAATTTAAAAATGTTTTTTTGCGCTCTTTGCGTCCTTCGCGGCTAAAAAAATTCTCTTTTGTTAGTCCGCTAATGACCGAGCTCTGACATTATATTCATGGCAAGATTTCTGTTTCCTTAAACAGCCATGCAAATTTTATTGCGTCCGGAATTCTTCGCCTTATAAAGTGCTGAATCGGCACGACTGAAAACATCCACAGTGTTTTTCTCATCGGGCATAAATTTTGAGATGCCAATACTTACGGTAAAATTAATGTTTGTGTTTTTATATTGAACAGTATGTTCTGCCATTTTTTTTCGGATTCTCTCTGCCATTTTATTAGCAGAATTCATGCTGGTATCTGGCAGTGCAACAGCAAACTCTTCACCACCAATGCGACCAATAAAATCACTTTCCCGAAGGATGCTGGATATTTTCTTCGCGAATTCTTTTAATACATCATCACCAGCTAAATGTCCGTGTGTATCATTGATTTTTTTGAAGTAATCAATATCAATAATCATATATGACAACTCGTTTTTATAACGACGTAACCTGCTTATTTCATTATTGATTCGGTTGACAAAGGAGCGACGATTTAATAGCCCGGTTAATGGATCATGATCTGCAAGTTTACGAAGTACTTTTTCCAGAACTTTTCGTCTACTAAGCTCTTTTTCAAGTTGTTGTGTACGTTCTACTACCTTTTCTTCAAGACAGTGGTTAAGTGTTTCCAATTGTAGCTGCAGTTGTTTTTGTTCTGTTACATCTTCGACAACGACAAGGTAGCCGTTATTATTGTTTTTTGAATCAATATAGGGTACAAGTTTGACTGATAATATACGTTCATTATTGTAAGAGTGAGAATAATGTGTTTCCCATGCTGTGCTTTTACCTGAAAGTGCAATTTCAATATATCTTTCTACAATTTTGTAATAAGACACACCCAGTACTTCACTGGCGTGTTTACCAATAACCTCATTTTCATTGGTTCCAAAATAATCATGATAAGCACGATTGATGATGCGATATTTTTTTGACGCGTCAACATAGGCAATCATACTCGGCAAATTGTCGATGACCAATCGTAGCTCTTTTTCATACGCCGTACATTTTTTAGTCTGAAGTGCATTATTTACCATATGACCCGGATCTTAACCGGCAAAGATTTGTTTACACTAAACTTCTGTGTATGACTATCTTATTTGTGTTGTGCTAGCAACGGTCTATTATTTAGAGTGTTGAGATATATAATGTATAAACAATGCCTACAACTAAAAACCATGCAGATATTTCTATCATTATTGTTTCTTTCAGATTATCTTTTTTATTTTCCATTCTACTATCCTCGTGTGTGATTAATACTGTAGTGTAAGCAGTATTCGTGCCATAATGATAATTTATTGTTTCGTGTTATAATGTTATTAGTATCAAAGAGTTATCGGATTTATAGGTGGATGAATTTGAATGCAGACAATGAATGTTTAACAAGAATGTTGATTTTTAGACATCAATTGTTGTTAATATGTCATTGTTTTGTAAATGAAGTGCTCATAACCCTGATATTGCATTGAGATTTATTATATGATAAATCTCTAATATTGGTTTACGCTTTTGAGAAAAAGGTGAAAAAGGGGTCAAGTATCATATTATTCGTTTTTCTTCTCATTGAGATTATTCCACCGAGGATGGTGGAGTGAAAGCGTGAATATGATACTTGACCCCTATTGAATCTCAATATATCCCTAATGGAGAGGGTGTTTTGTCTGTCTCCAGAGGGGTGGGCTTTATGCTTCTCTCAGCGCGGCTCTGATCGCAATATTCGGCGTGATTTTTAAGCTACCTACAATACGGCTTGAGTGAAAACTAATAGTCCTAGAAATCCAAGAAAAAGAAATTATTATTCAAAAAAGATTTGCAGAGTTAATTGGCAACATAGAGCCTAACAAAGAAAATTAACATGGACACTTTGTTCCGCTACGCTCCAAAAAATCCCAGTTATTATCGACGTTGTTAGCGCGAATGTCAGCTTTTACTGTTACTTTTGACATCAGAAAAAGGCGTTCAATGTCTGCTATTGATTGAAACCAGTCATTCTAAACTGATAGCGAAGAATCTTAGTTTCAAGGCACAAGTAATTTATATTCGTTTTCTTTAAATCCAATCAGTAGTGTTTTTCCGTTTTCTAAAACAGGGCGTTTTATAGCACCTGGGTTATCCAGCATGACCTGAATAGCTGAATTTTCATCAATGTTATTTTTTATTTCATCACTGAGTTTTCGCCAGGTTATTCCGCGCTTATTCAGCACAACCTCCCAGCCAGCTTTTTTAACCCATAATTTTAGATTTTCTTCTGGTACGGCCAGTTTTTTATAATCGTGAAACTGGTAATCCAAATTGTTTTTATCCAGCCACTTGCGGGCTTTTTTTATGGTGTCGATATAGCGAGTGTAACTTCACATAATATGGACAGGTGATTCAATGTTCATAAGTAATTGATTTTACCTATTTTATCTGAATCATTATCTTTTTATAAACTGTCCATATAAAGTTGCCTTTTTACGGACTTCAATAGTCAGTTTTTGTCCATATTTATTCAAATCTGCATAGTTTGTCCACTTTGGCACATTAATGATATTAATGTTGTTTAAAATTCCCGCTTCGGTCGACTTATCCGCTGTCGTGATACTGAGCTGTAAGAGTATTGCCGACTCGAAGCCGACTGTCGCACGAAAGTATCTTTCTTCCTAGTTCACCACAAAGCAGACATATGGGGAATCTTCATGACAGAGGTAAAATATGAGTAAGTGGACATTTAGGATTGGTTAAATTTAAATCCATCCGGCACTTTTTTCCTCTGTTGTCCGCTTTCGTCGAATGCTCTCATTTGATTGGAAGAGGTCTGGAGAATATTGGATTTAACGAACATTAAAAAGCCGCATCAAATCCAATAAGTGCGTAATTCTCGCCGGTAAGGTGTCCCGTCCAGTAAGTACCCGTTTTATCAACAGTATCGAGCAAATCCAGGTTGACTTCAATTACAGCTTTCACATTACGCATGAAGTAGTAGGAAACGGATAGTGTCAACGAATTTATGTCTATGCCTTCATAAATGGTATCAGTATTTTTCAAATCATTGGCATCTGCGTAATTGTATAAACCTGAGTATACCCAGTGGTCACTGTGGATGTAATCAATGCCGATAAAACTGCCAAACCAGCTGTATTTGGTATTGGCATCAATAAACTCATCCCAATCATTTTGCAGGAACTGTGCAAACCAGTAGGTTTTATAGCCAAGTTTGCCGGACAGGTCGATACCGTAAGAGATCTTGTCAGTGTCACGATTACCGCTTTCGGTGCCAGCAATTCCAGTGGCATTTTTCTGTGTGCCGGAATAACCAAATAAACCAAGATTCACACCAGCAAACTCTCCACCAACTCGACCGAATACAGCTTTGCCACTGTTGTTATCAAATAGGTGGTCAGGGCGTTTATAACCGGGACTATTGATCGTGTGATTTTCTGAGATGCCGTTACCGTTAACCAAGCCTAGTGATAAATCGACAGGACCAGCAGTGTAACCAAAAATTGTTCCGCGATCATAAGTTAGACCAGCCATGCGATAAACCATAAAATCCTGAAAAGTAAGTCGGATTTCGCGTGGGAACATCAGGTCTGAAACCTGAAACTGACCAAGCATCAAACTGATATCGGTGTCAAAGACATTATCATGAGCGAACCAGGCATCTTCTACAATCACTGTGCCATTATCACCTTTCTCGGCAAAAATAGCATAAAAATAGTAACTGATGTGGTCGGATAAAACTGCACTTGATAGCAGTTTGATTAAATAAGGTGATTGAAAATCAGTGTCGGCGGATATGGTGTCACCATTAGTAATATCAACTGTATTAGCATCTCTGGCCTGCACAAATGCCTGTGTGCGAAAAGCTAGAGGAACGCTGTTCGGTAATGCAAGCATTTCATCACCTGTGTCTACCGTTGAATCTTTCCAGTTGGGTAAGCGGAAGTTATCACTGGCGAATTGTTCGCCAAATTCATTGAGTCTTGGGAAGGCGGCATGACAGGCAATGCAGCTCATATTGTATGTGCGGGAAAATGCAGGCATGGCTTCACTTTTTGCGGGTATCAGCAAAGCAAAAAGAATCAGCAAAAAGAAAAAGACAAATAAAATAACCCGATAGTTTTTACTGACCTCAGGGGTTTGAGCATTCATAGGATTTATCCTGGTGTGATGAGTAAATTAATTATACAAATATCACTTCTGTTATCTTTTTCTATTTTTTCAGGTAGACCAACATAAGTGATAGCGTTAGCAAAATAACAAAAAACGCAGGAAATAGAAAAACTTTATCCCTGCCTACTAAATCATTATTATTTTTTCATTTTTCGCATCCTTTGCCTTATTTGCAGATAAATTTTTAGTTTTTCAAAGGACGCTAATGGCCGCAGATACTACACGTTGCATAAACTCGAAGGTTCTTGCTAGCACCTCACAGATCATCGTGTACGATAACTATAATGGCATGCTACACAAGATGCTGTTATTTTCTGTAATGCATTATATGCGTCTGCTAAGCCTCCTTTTTTAGCAACCTGAGAAAACTCAGTCGCCGCATCATGCATACCCCATCCGATGTTACGCATCTCAAGTGGCATATACCTGCCCGGCCCCATGCCTGTACCTCTGTGTTTCCCCATTGTGCTCCTGCCCATTTTGGTTTCTGCAACGTCAGCAGCAGCACCAAGGTTATTTGATGCTAGTAGACTAATGATTTCATTCAAAGCCGAAAGATGATTTAGCATGTCCTCGCGCATGAACTGGCGTGTCTGCTCAGGCATCGAGACCAGCTGGCGAAGATCCTCACCAGTAGAATTATTTGCATTAGGTGAGTTGCTAGCTGATTCCTCACCGCTTGCTGAGTTAACGGCAAATAAAAGTATTGTTGTTGCAAATAATGGGGTTATTCGAAACACGGTAATATCCTCAGCACATAGACTAATTGATTTCAGCTTATTACATCATATAGAAAATAATATTGATTTGCATCAATTTTTGATACGTCAGAGCCTCTGTTGGAGTCGGTGATCGTTGCAAGGGAAAGCCTTCTCCTTAGTAAATATCGTCTTTCATGAAATGTGTCTGAGCGGTAATTTTATGTCAATTCTAAAACCACCGAGGTGATTAGAATGTTTAAAATGTATGTTACCTTTGTAGTCGGTGACAATATCAGCCGCTATCGCCAGACCGAATCCATGTCCATGTATTTTTTCATCCAGACGAACACCTCTTTTAGATAGCTCACTTATTTTTTTTGGGTTAACACCAGGACCATCATCTTCTAAGCAAATATGAAGATCTGAATCGATATGTACAGACAGCGTGATTTTATGTGTTGCCCATTTATAAGCGTTATCCAGCAGATTGCCGAGTAATTCCAGCATATCTTCTCGGTCAACGGGGCAGATAACGTTTTCTGGCACATTTGTGGTTAGTAGTATTGTTTTATTGGCGTGCATCATATCCAGTGTTTTAATTAATGGCGGTAGGTCGCCTGAAAATGAGAATAATGCGCCCGTATGACTGTGACCGGCGAGCCTTGCACGTTTAAGGATGTGATCGCTTATCTGATAAATATCATCAGTCTGTT
>CAZALW010000141.1:3973-8040 GCA_964485705.1 uncultured Thiotrichaceae bacterium | reverse complement strand
TTTCATTTGGGCAACATGATTACCATCGCACTCTCAAAAGGCAGGATCTACCAGGAAACCCTCCCACTACTAGCAGCAGCCAACATCGTGCCCACCGATGATCCTGACAAAAGTCGTAAACTGATTCTTGATACTAATGATGATGATGTGAAGCTGCTGATCATCCGTGCAACTGATGTACCAACGTATGTGCAATTTGGCGCGGCTGACCTGGGCGTTGCCGGTAAAGATGTGCTGCTGGAACATGGCGGTGAAGGCTTGTATGAACCGCTGGATTTGAAAATTGCTAAATGTAAATTGATGACTGCGGGACTCATTGAGCCTAAAGCGCGTATCAGTGGTCGCTTACGTGTGGCGACTAAATTTACCAATGTGGCGAAACGCTATTTTGAATCGCGAGGTGAGCAGATTGAACTAATCAAGCTTTATGGTTCAATGGAGCTGGGCCCTATTGTAGGTTTGTCTGATCTTATAGTGGATGTCGTGGATACCGGTGATACACTTAAAGCTAATGGTTTGAAACCAGTGGATCATATTGCTGATATCAGTTCACGTCTGATTGTGAATAAGGCATCGATGAAAATGAAACATGAGAAAATCAGCACTATTATCGAACAGATTGATAAGGCAGTGAATAGTTAACAGTGAATAGTGAATAGTTAAAAACCAAAAAAATATTGTTATGCTCAGTTAATAATTTTAAAATTCACTATTCACTATTCACTATTCACTATTCACTATTCACTATTCACTATTCACTGCCTTATCCAATGCTAAACATAACATCCTTAAATTACACCGACACTGACTTTTATCAGCAACTCGATACTATGCTTGCATGGGAAGCCAGTATTGATGGCGATGTCGCAAAAATTGTGGCTGACATATTGCTAGATGTAAAACAGCGAGGTAATACTGCTGTTTTAGAGTACACCAATAAATTTGATCGCATGAACCTGAGTGATGCGAATGAGCTGGAAATAGGTCAATCGCAATTGCAGTCTGCACTGGATTCACTTGATGCAGAGCAACGACAGGCTCTGGAAACCGCCGCACAAAGAATACGCCAGTACGCACAACACCAGAAAGTGGAATCCTGGTCATACACCGAGGATGATGGTACCGTCCTGGGACAGCAAGTCACTGCCATGGATAGAGTGGGTTTATATGTTCCTGGCGGCAAAGCGGCTTATCCGTCCTCAGTATTAATGAACGCGATACCGGCTAAAGTGGCCGGTGTACCGGAGTTGATCATGGTGGTGCCGACACCGGATGGTGAGGTCAACCAATTAGTACTGGCGGCCGCAGCCGTTGCAGGCGTAGATCGTGTTTTCACTATTGGTGGTGCGCAGGCGATAGCAGCATTGGCATACGGCACCCAAACCATTCCTAAAGTTGATAAAATTACTGGTCCGGGTAACACCTTCGTAGCAACCGCAAAACGTCTGGTATTTGGCATCGTTGGCATCGACATGATAGCCGGGCCTTCAGAAATTCTGGTGGTGTGTGACGGTAAAACCAACCCGGACTGGATAGCAATGGATTTGTTTTCTCAGGCAGAACATGACGAAGAAGCGCAGTCCATTTTAGTCTGCCCGGATGCGGATTTTATTGAACAGGTAAAACAAAGTATCGAACGTCTGCTAGAAGAAATGCCGCGCAAAGACATCATTAAAACCTCATTAGAAAATCGCGCAGTGCTTATTGTCGTGGATGATATAGAGCAGGCGATTGAAGTGGCTAATCATATTGCACCTGAGCATTTAGAGTTGTCGATAGAAAATGCCGAACAATGGGCACAAAAAATCCGCCATGCCGGCGCAATTTTTATGGGGCGTTATACGGCGGAAGCGGTAGGGGATTACTGTGCTGGTCCCAATCATGTTCTACCGACATCAGGTACTTCACGCTTTTCATCGCCATTAGGTGTATATGATTTTCAAAAACGTAGTAGCCTAATTGGCTGTTCAGCTGGCGGTGCTTCAGCGTTAGGCAAGACCGCGTCAGTTCTCGCGCACGGTGAAGGTTTAACCGCGCATGCACGTTCTGCAGAGTACCGTATTAAACCTTGATCTTCAGTGTCTTAGTCATCCTCGCGATGATTCAGCTGCTTTTTTAAGGTTAAACCAGTGAATAGAGATTGAACATAAAAATTTTTACTTAATTTAGATAGCATGGCTTGATGCGCCTGACTATTCAGTAAATAGCTTATCACCAATAAGGTGGTTGAAAACTGCTCACGCACTTTTTCTCTTGGTATATTTTACATGTGTATGATGGTAATCACGATACTATCTTTTGAATAGTCATTCGAGTCGTATGAACGCATGGATCGCGGAAAATGTAAGAGCCACTTTTCTATCGCATCGCACTTATCGTCTTTTCGTGTTCCAGTACTATTCCTGAGTTAAAAAGCAATGCACTGATTCATTTTTTGTGATTCATGGTTTATACTGCAGGCTGTTTTAGTTGGCACATATATTGCAATCACAGTTTTAGAGCGTTTTGTTACGCACAAAGCGACTGATTTTCAAGAGTTTTGTCGAAATATCGTCAAAATCAGGTTGAGAATCTATCAACGGTTGCGAGTCAAGAAGCTCATGTCGCTTTTATCGAAAGTCACACTACGTGTTTCGTTGCTTTGTTGAGCCAGTGATAGCTCGTGCAAAGGTCTTTAATAAATGTAATAAAAATTGAAAATTTCAAACAGAATTTTATGGATAAATCAAATTACAGCTTCTCTCTACGTTTTTTTTCTCAACGTTTACGGTCAAACATATTTTCCCGCGCACGTTTGTTGAGTTTGCTGAACGAACCGGGTTATAAACCTGTAGTGACTAGTAGAAAACTACTCACAGGTTTTTTTATATCGGCTGCCATGTTACTAATGCCATTGGGGCAAGCGCCACAGGCGGCTGCATTAACTGAGTCGCAGGTGATATTTAATTTTACCGGAACCGGTGGCATGGGGCCTGCTGTACTGGATTCTATTGTTGTGGACACGGGCGCAGGCCCTACAACTTACTCAGCACTTGTCGTGCCGGATGGTGTGGCTTATCAATTCGCGCATCCATCTGCTGTTAATCAGCAGATTAAGTTATCTGATGGCAGCGATGGTGCTAATGTTACGGCTGGTCCCGCAATATTTGATCCTGCCCTGATAGCCGCGTTTTCAGACCGGGATATTAATCATTATTTGAATCGGGGGTCTACAGCGCACTCCGATTTTATTGATATTAGCTATAGTGCGTCTATTACTGCGGCAGCTGTTGCATATGTTGCATTTACTGAAAAAGGTGGAAATAACAGCATGGCCGTGCAGGTGCTGGATGCAGCAGGTAATTTAATAGGAAATAAAGTTGAAGCGCAAAGAAATAGCGCCACTTACATAGATACTGGCATACTTTCAAATATTCCTTCTGGTCGGAATCACGAAATTGCGATCTTCCCATTAGCTGATCTAGTTTCAGTCGGTACGCAAATACATGGTATCAGGTATACATATACCGGGGTGAATGACCCTGGGGATGGTGGTGATGGCAAAATGTTTTTGATTTTTGATGCTACCGACTTTTCCGAGCCAGTTGTAACAATTACTACCTTGTCAATTGTTAATGCTACGAATCAAACGAATTATCCAGTTGCGGGTAGTTGTACTGTTGGCGATAGTGATGTCAGCGTCGCCATTACTGGTGTAACAGCGCAAACGGTTGCATGTTCTGCTGCTGGTACATGGAATACAAGTTTTAATGTATCAACAATAAGCGATGGCACGAATGTGATTATTGTTAATGCAAGTCAAACCAACGCAATTGGCAGTGTTGGTCATGCTACTGAAGCGCGTGTAGATAAAGATGTCAACGCACCGATTGTACCCACCGTCAATACACTAACCACCAGCAGCATCACTCCCGTCATCACCGGTACAGCGACTGTCGCAACAGGAGAGGTCTTAACCGTGGTGGTTAACAGTGTGACGTATAATGTTGGCAGCGACCTGGTTGTTAACGGTAACAACTGGACATTAACCATTCCGGCAGGCAATGCACTAATGGCGGGTAATTATG
>CAZALW010000141.1:0-3873 GCA_964485705.1 uncultured Thiotrichaceae bacterium | reverse complement strand
CCACTGTTACCGATGCAGCCGCTAATGCCAGCAGTGATAGCAGCAGCAATGAATTAACTATCGACACGACTGTGCCAATCATGCCTACCGTCAATACACAAACCACCAGCGATACCACGCCCGTCATCACCGGTAGCGCCACAGTTGCTGCAGGTGAAAATCTAACTGTGAGTGTTAACGGCGTGACTTACAGCGAAGGTGCAGATCTGGTTCGGAGCGGCAACAACTGGACATTAACCATTCCGGCAGGCAATGCACTAATGGCGGGTAATTATGAAGTGACCGCCACTGTTACCGATGCAGCCGCTAATGCCAGCAGTGATAGCAGCAGCAATGAATTGACTATTGATACCGTCGCGCCAGCCGTACCCACCGTAACCATTATCGAAGATGCCAATAATGACGGTATACTTAGCCCGAATGAGTTGACAGGTAATATTGATGTTAGCGTGAGCTTACCGACTGATGCTGTTGCTGGCGACGTGCTTGATATTAATGATGGTAACGGCAATATGTATTCGCTAACACTTAGTGTTGCAGATGTTAGCAGCGGTGCAATCAGTGTTGATTTTCCAAACCCGGGTATAGATGCTGTTGTTATCAACACCAGTGCATTAATTACTGATAGTGCGGGCAATATCGGCGCTTCTGGTAGTGATAGTGCAATTTTGTTTATTGATACAGATAACGACGGAAGGCGTGATTCTATTGATCCTGATGCAGATAATGATGGCGTTCCAGACATTGTTGAGGGCAATGGCGACACCGATGGTGATGGTGTTGCTGACCGGTTTGATCGTGACAGTGACAATGATGGCATCCCGGATATTGTAGAGGCTAATACCAGTGGTAAGGATAGCGATGGTGACGGTATTGATGACACCTTTGATGTTACTCAAACTGGCGGTACAGATGCTAACGGTGATGGCATTGATGACAATGTAAACGCAACCGATAACGATGGCGATAGTACACCTGATTACCTTGATAAAGATTCAGACAATGATGGCATCCCGGATATTGTAGAGGCCAATACCAGTGGTAATGATAGTGATGGTGATGGTATTGATGATAGCTTCGATGTCACCCAAACTGGCGGCACTGATAATAACGGTGATGGCGTAGACGATGCAGTAAAAGCGCGTGATACCGATTCGGATGGTAGACCGGATTACCTCGACCTGGATACCGATAATGATGGCATTGTTGATGCCACGGAAGCGGATACCGGCATAGATGTTGACGCAAACGGTATTGATAATCTATTTGATGTCAATCAACTCGGTGGCCCTGATGTCAATGCTGACGGCATAAACGATAATGCTACTGCAACGGATACTGATAATGATGGCATACCAGATTATCGTGACCTGGATACCGATAATGATAGCATTAGTGATGTGCTTGAAGCTGGTTTAACGGATGCAGACAGGGATGGGCTGCTTGATGCAGGTCTAGCGACGACTGCGACACCGCCAGATACAGATGGTGATGGCGTAGCAGATTATCGTGATGTTGACAGCAATAATGATGGCACTAACGATATTGTGGATGCTGGAAACGCTAGCGAAGATAGTAATGCTGATGGCACAGTGGATGTGACTACCGATACAGATGGTGATGGTGTCCCCGATGTGGTTGATGGAAACCCGCTTATCTTTGGTATGAGCACTGATGCAGATGGTGACGGCATTACCAATGCGCTCGATCGAGACGATGATAATGACGGGATTCCTGATGCTGCCGAAATGGATGCTAATGGCAATGACGTTGATACCGATGCTGATGGTATTGTCGATCGACTTGACCGTGACAGTGATAATGATGCTTTGCCCGATAGTATTGAAGCTGTTAATGGTTTTGTGTCCGATGTCAACGCTGACGGCATCATCGATAATTTTACCGATGCCAATAACGATGGACTGCACGATGGCGTTGATTCGAATATGATTCCAGTTGATACTGATGCTGATAACACTGCTGACTTCAGAGATCTGGATAGTGATAATGATGGTCTTCACGACATATACGAAACCAGTGGCTTTAAAAATAACCTTGATACCAATAGCGATGGCTTGGTTGATAACCAGTCTGATATTGACCGGGACGGTTTTGCTGATGTGGTTGATACAAGTGTTATAGGTGGCATCCCGGGAGTAAAGCAGGAGAATCCCGATACCGATGCTGACGGTGTTTCAAACTATCGTGATCCAGATAGCGACAATGATGGCTATAGTGACCTGATAGAAAATATCGATGCTGATGGAAATGGTGTGCTGGATAACCTGCAACTCGACTCGGGTCTTGAAACAGCGGTACGAGGTGCAGGTAGCATTAGTGTCTTGAGTGTAGTGTTAGCATTATTATTGTTGGTGCTTTTACGCTCAAAAAAATGGCTTCCGAGTTTGCGCGCAGCTACAGTGTTTACGTTAATGGTAACCGCCTTGTCTGCAACAGCAGCAGAATCGGATATAAATTACTGCGGAAAACATGACCCGCTGGACTCTGATAATGCTGAAGATTTTAATCAGTGTTTTTACATTGGTGCTGGCTGGTTACCTGTTACCCATGTAAAACCGCAAGGTACCGCTTCTGGCTGGCGTACCTCTGATGATAGTGATAGCGGTTACAACCTGTTTGTTGGCTGGCATTTTAAGCCGCGCTGGTTTGGTGAGTTGAGTTATGCTGATTTAGGTGAAGCAGATTTATCCAATGTAAACCCGCTAATTACCGGTACTGAAAAGATTTCTTATAAGATCCCTGCGCTGCATGTTGGTTACTTTTTGTTTGAGCCGGAAAGCCGGTTTAATGTTTATGGCAAACTGGGTGTGGCGGCAATACAAAATGAGGTAACTACCTCTTTAGTGCCGCATGATAAGCAAAATAGTATAGGCCTTTCCAGTGGTGTTGGCGTACAGTGGCGTTCGGGTACATCCGGCTTGTTTGCACGATTAGCGGCTGATTTTTACGACAAGGATGCGCATTCGATTGGTATTATGCTGGGTTATTATTTTGGCGGCGAAAAAAGTAATGCAGAAAAACCGGCGCAGATAATTTCTGAGCCTAAACCAGCGCCAGTAATAGTACCAGTTGTTATCGCAGATGCGGATGCAGATGGTGTAATAAATAAAAATGATTTGTGTGAACACAGCAGAGCGGGCATTGTAGTAAATAAAACAGGTTGTTCGATTTTTCAAATTGCATTGGGCGGTGTGAATTTTTCAACTGATTCTGCTGGGTTAACACCCGGTTCAAAAGAAGTGATTAATAGAGCGGCGCAAGCAATGATGATGTCACCGGATGTTCTTATTGAAATACAGGCGCATACAGATAATGTTGGCTCTAAAAAATACAATCAGAAATTATCAGAAAGTCGTGCAGCCAGTGTGCGTGATTATTTGATTTCTTACGGTGTTATGGCCAAACAGTTGGTATCGATAGGTTATGGTGAAATGAATCCGGTGCAGACCAACAAAACTGAAGATGGACGTGCTAAAAATCGTCGAGTAGAACTGAAAATTATTGAGTAGTAGTACAGGGAGGTTCCTTAGCAGTAGCACATGGCTGTGCTGTTATGTCCATGGATGGACGGCCATGTTTACATTCTGGCGCAAAGAGCCAGGAAGGCGGTGCGATTAACCTGCCTGCAGCAGGCAGACGAAGCAAAGGGTGTGGATAGTGTGACGTAGCTCCAGGCATCACAAGCGTTCGCCTGTAATGCCTGGAGGTTTGTTAATGTTTCGCTTCAATGGCTTAGCGCCCTATCAATGTTTTACTTCAATCCTTCGTGCCACTATCAATGTTTCACTTCTATACGACGTGAAACAGCCACTTCCTGTTTTGGTATGGTAATGGTTATCACACCATGCTCTG
>CAZALW010000140.1:0-8062 GCA_964485705.1 uncultured Thiotrichaceae bacterium | reverse complement strand
CGTCGGGTTACGCTAGCGCTAACCCGACCTACGGTATAAAAATTTAAAAGGTTTTATTTGCGTTCATTTGCGTGTATTTGCGGAAAAAGCTCTTCCAATGCCTTAGCCCAGGCTACACACTATCGCTAAACTCACGCACCTGTGTACGGTAGTTTTCAGCATCCTGTTCAGTTAAGGTCTGTCGTTTATGGTTACATAGACGTGCCCCCAGTAGTCCTGCTATTTGATAACTACGCTGCAACATTTCGGTTAAATTATCAAGTGCATCATCGAGTGATTCATTAGCCTTTAATTTCATAAAAACCGTTAAACCTGATGTTTTTAAATCGTGAATGGTATCAGCATCAAAATATCCCGGTTCCAGCATATTAGCTAAACCAAAAATATCGCGACCATTTTTTTTGTAATGAAATATATTCATCTCACCAAAGGTTAAACCCATGGCCTGTGCTGAGCTATTTATCTGCGCACCGAGCAAAAATTGATTATTGCCGGAGGTGTTTTTCTGAGGATCAGTTTTAGGCAGGATGTATAACACAATAAAATCTGATGGCATCTTAGGCGACATGTTATTTGTCGAAGACTCGGTTTGCTGTTCGTTTGCTACCGTTAAATCTTCTTCAGCGAAATGTTCTTCAGAAACATGTACAGAGCGATTATTGTCTTCAGCCGAATCCAGATCATCACCACTAACAATTCTGACCTTGCCGACACCTTCATCAATATCATCCAGCGTCTGCGCAGTAAATTCAGGTAATTCGTCTTCCAGACCTGTTTCAAACTCTTCAGCTAATAAATTATTACGCCGGCGACGATTTCGTCCCAGCAGATATATCACCAGCACAAACGCAATGCCCGCCGCCAGTAATATCCATCGTAGTGCTTCCACGCTTATGCTCCTACACCTGCCATGGTCGCCGCTTCTGCCACATCCACGGAAACCAGACGAGAAACCCCCGACTCACGCATAGTGACACCGCTTAAGTGTTCGGACATTTCCATGGTGGTCTTATTATGGGTAATGAAAATAAACTGTACACGATTTGACATTTCTTTAACCAACTGACAGAAACGTCCAACATTGGCCTCATCGAGCGGCGCATCAACTTCATCGAGCATACAGAAAGGTGCCGGATTCAACTCAAAAATGGCAAATACCAGAGCGACGGCAGTTAATGCTTTTTCACCACCTGACATCAAATGAATATTTGAAATACGTTTGCCGGGAGGCCTTGCCATTATAGTAACACCGGTACTCAACAGATCATCACCAGTCATCTCAAGAAAGGCAGTGCCGCCGCCAAATAAACGCGGAAACATATCTTTAATACGTGAATTAACATGGTCAAAAGTTTCTTTAAACCGAGACCGTGTTTCTTTATCAATTTTGGCTATCGCCTGTTCTAATATTTCCAGTGCAGCGGTCACGTCTTGATCCTGTGCATCGAGATACTCTTTGCGCTGTAACTGTTCCTTATATTCATCAATGGCGGCAAGATTGATGGCGCCAAGACGTGAGATTTTTGTTGCAACGATAGACAGTCTGGTTTCCCACTGTTGGCTGCTTGCAGGCTCAGTCTCAGCTTCAAGTTGAGCCAGTTTTTCAAGTGTGGCCTCCAGCTCAAAAGCAGTTTCAGCAAGTTGTTCCAGCGTGGTTTTGCTACGTACACGTATCTCCTGGCTATCCAGACGACACTTTTCCAATTTTGCGCGCACCGATTGTGAGCTTTGTTCAAACTCACTGCGTTGCTGTTCCAGCGTTCTTAGTGTCTGGGTAATTGCTTCCACCTTACGCCGTGCTTCAGCCAGTGCTTCTTCTGATAGCAGGCGTTGTTCTAATAATGTTTTAAGCTCGCTTTCCAGTTGTTCGGTTGGCAACAACGACTGCGACAACAACGCTTCAAGATTCTGTTTGCGCTGTAACTGCGCGGTTTGTGCCTGTTCCATACGTTGTATGTTATGTTGCAAACCACTCAAACGTGTTTTTAAACCTTCAACTCGAATCGCTAGCTGATGCACCTGATCTTGATGTTGTTGTTGCCTTGTTCGATGCTGTTGTAATTGCTGCTGCAATTCATCTCGTTCTCCCTGCAAAACTTTTTTATCCGCTTCCATTTTTTCAGCATTTTCCAGTGCTGCATTGCGGTTTCGAGTTGCCGTGGCTATGTCACTTTCCTCACGATTAATCAGGTTCTGCGTTTCTTCGAGTTCGACGGCAAGATCTTTGTCCCGGCTGGTAATGTGTTGATGACGAGATTCACGCGCGCTGATTTGTGCTTTTATTTCATTTAACCGCGAATGAATGGAATTTAATACCACCTGTATTTCTTCACGCTGCTGTTCATTTGTTTGTAACGTGCCACGTAAGCCCGTTAACTCAGCACTGATTTTTTCAGCACCTGCCTCATGCCCGATTAATTCGTGTTGCAGCTCACGAATACTGCTTTCACGTGCCAGGACACCACTATTGCTATCGCTTTCACGACGAATCCGTATCCAGTTAGTGCCTAACCAGATGCCATTTTTAGTAATGATGCTTTCACCATTTAACAGTGTTGAGCGCACTTTTAATGCATCATCGAGGTTATCGCTACAACGAATGCCGAACAAAAACTGGCTTGTGTCGACTGATGATGAAACTTTGGCCAGTAACCATTCTGATGATACGGCTGCTGAAGCATTAGTTGATGCTGCTTCGGTTCTGGTGTTTTCACGCTGGCTTTCGACCAATGATAGATTGCTGTCTTTTAGTGAATCAAAGACAGAGGAAAACGGTTCGATATTGTCCACACAAATCGCTTCCAGGGTATCACCCAGTACAGTTTCAACAGCCAGTTCCCAGCCCTCACTCACCGACAACTGCTCGGCAAAACGTGCATTGTTACTGATACCATTTTTTCCCAGCCATTGCTGCGCGGCTTTATCTGTTTTACCTAATGCTGCTTCCTGCAAAGCTTCCATCGAAGACAGACTGCCCTGTTTTTGATGAATACTGCGGCGCACATCTGCTGATTGTTGTTCCTTGCTAACAATTTGTTCACGTGTTTTTCTTATATTGGCAATGGCTTCGGAGAGTTGTTGTTCGTGTTCTTCTTTTTCAGTTGCTGATTTTGTTAACAGGATAGTTAAATCGGCAATTTGTTCCTGCAAATTTTCACCGCGTAAAGCCTGTTTTTCCACCTCTATTTTTTGCAGACGCTGTTGCAACTGCTGCACATGGCGCTCCAGTTGTTCCATACGCGAACGTTCAAGTTGTGCTTTCTGGCTTTGTGCTGAATAACGTTGATTTATTTCATCCCATGCTTGCTGCCATTTTTGTTTTGCCTGTTCGGCCAGCTGAAACTGCTCAGCACTTGCCACTTCCTGTGCTTTTAACTGTTCCAGCTTAGGCTGCTCACTAAGCAGATTTTGCTGACACGCTTCGATTTCCTGCTTATCCGATAAAATTGTATGATCGGCATCGGTCAGCGCGATTTGAATTTGCTCCAGATCTGTTTGCTGGCGTTGCGATAAATCCTGCTGGTGTTTGATATTTTGTTCTTTGGCAGAGATATCAGCACCCAGGCGATAATATTCAGCCTGTACATTGTTAAGAATGTCATTTGATTGCGTGCTTTGCAGACGCTGGGACTCAATGTCTGACTCGGTGGCACGCTGCTGAGCAATCACCTGCTGCAATGCAGTTTCGGTCGCTTGAATTTCTTTATCACGAACGTCCAGCTCGATTTTTAATTCACGCCAGTGTAATGTTAAATGTTCTGCTTTCAGCTCACGTTCTTCCTGTTTTAATTCTTTATAACGCTCTGCGCTACGACTCTGGCGCTGCAACCTTGCCAACTGTTTGCCAATTTCTTCACGTAAATCTGAAAGTCGCTCAAGATTCTCACGAGTATGGCGAATACGTGTTTCTGTTTCACGTCGACGTTCTTTATATTTGGAGATACCGGCGGCTTCCTCAAGAAAATGTCGCAACTCTTCAGGTTTGGCTTCGATTAAACGCGATATCATGCCCTGCTCAATAATGGCATAACTGCGCGGCCCTAAACCGGTCCCCAAAAACAGGTCGGCCACATCCCGTTTCCGACAACGGGTACCATTTAAACTGTATTTTGAGGCACCATCACGTGTAACCTGGCGTTTAACCGAAATTTCAGCATAATTTGCATACTGCCCGCCTAACTTGCCTTCACTGTTATCAAAGATCAGCTCTACTGCAGCCATGTCTATTGGCTTTCTTGATGATGAACCGTTAAAAATAACATCATCCATCGACGCACCACGTAAATGCTTTGCTGATGATTCACCCATTACCCAGCGAACCGCATCAATGGTATTGGATTTCCCACAACCATTTGGGCCGACAATACCAGTTAAATTACTGGGGAAATTAATGGTGGTTGCATCGACAAAAGACTTAAAGCCCGCGAGTTTAATTTTGCTTAAACGCATCTTATTGCTTGTTTGGGTTGGTGATTATCAAGGTCATTTAAAAGTCGTAGTTTACATGACTGGACAGCCATTTTGACTGAGATTTAAGACTCTTTTTGAGGAAATATTAACCCCTGGGGCAGCTCTTCCATAGGCATATGAATATAAGGCACTGAATTCATTAGTTCCATAACATTTAGCAAAAGCAACATTAGCTGTTAATAATGTTACAGATTGGCTTTATTCTGTATAATGCAGCCTTTATTCAGATCGAGTCTACAGATGACAAGCAAACCTTCAAAACAGTTGGAAATCTTTGAAAACCCAACGCCGGAACGTGATTACACGATTCGTATTCGGCTGCCCGAATTCACCTGTTTATGCCCTAAAACCGGGCAGCCTGACTTTGCCACTCTGGATCTGGAATACGTACCGGAAAAAAGCTGCATCGAATTAAAATCGCTAAAAATGTACATTTGGTCGTTTCGTGATGAAGGGGCTTTCCATGAAGCAGTCACTAATGAAATCCTGTCTGTCCTGGTCAAGACCTGCCAGCCACGGTTTATGCGCCTGACCGCAGAATTTAATGTTCGTGGTGGCGTTTACACCACCGTGGTGGCTGAACATAAAGATTCAAACTGGACTGCGCCAGCGATTGTTTGCCTTCCTTAACAGTGGTATCACCTGTTTTTCTCGGTATTGATATCGGTACCTCAGGTATTCGAGCAAGCTGTATTGATACTGATGAAAACGAACTCATCAACCATCACATCGCTTTTAAAGAAAGCCCTTATGTGACAAATAACAACGAACACCCCAGAGAAAAAAAGCAGAATAAACAGCAGAAAAATGAACAGGATCCAAATATCTGGCTACAACTGCTCGATAAGCTGCTCATTGAGACAACAGAGAAATTACAAAAATTAAACAAACATCAGTTAAACAAGCATTTTCGTATTGTCGCCATTTCAATTGACGGCACCTCAGGCACACTGATTGCCTGCAAAAAAGACGGCACAGCATTATCACCGGCGCTCATGTATAACGATCAGCAAAGTCAAAAGCAGGCGGAAATAATCAGTCACTTTGCACCCGCTGATAGCGCAGTGCATGGTGCCAGCTCATCACTGGCGAAAGCCCTAAATCTTTTACAGCAATACCCGCAAACTGAAATCTTCTGTTTTCAGGCAGACTGGCTGGCTGCATCACTTAGCGGACAGTACGGCATTAGTGACGAAAACAATTGCCTGAAGCTAGGTTACGACAGCATCAATCAGTCATGGCCCAGCTGGTTGCAACATAACCGGTTACAGCATAACCGGTTGCAGCATAATAACGAAAACGCAGTTATACCAGCGGCATTGTTACCTGTAGTCGTTGCACCCGGCACTAAAACAGGCACGGTAAAGGCTAACTTAATTAAAAAATATAATCTGGCTGAAGAGTGCGCGGTAATTGCAGGCACGACTGATAGCAATGCAGCGGTTTTAGCAACGGGTGCAAACCAACTGGGCGATGCGGTCACCTCACTTGGCAGCACACTGGTGATTAAACTTTTTTCAGACAAACCCCTGTTTAGTCCAGAATACGGCATTTACAGCCATCGCCTGAATAATCACTGGCTGGTCGGTGGTGCATCCAATTCCGGCGGCAGTGTTTTATTGCAGCACTTCAGCCAGGCGCAGCTAGACAAGATGACACCACAACTCATGACATCTCAATTCAAGCCAGAACAGGTAACCGGGTTAAATTATTATCCGCTACCAGGCATTGGTGAACGTTTCCCTGTTAATAACAGTAAAAAGAAAAATAATACCAGCCCGCGGCCATCGTCAGATATCGATTTTTTCCAGGCTTTACTCGAAGGTATTGCCAACATTGAAGCAGAAGGCTATAAAAAATTAAAAACACTCGGTGCCTTCACAGCTAAAAGAATATTTACCGCAGGCGGCGGCAGTAAAAATCCAGCGTGGAAACAAATACGCAAACAAGCAACAGGCATTGAAATTTTAGATGCTGTTCATACTGAGGCCTGTTATGGTAGTGCTTTACTGGCTAAAAAGGCAATTGTTAATGATTCATTATTCTAAGGACATTGCAAAAATTTGACTAACGCAGTAGATATAACTACAATTATAAGAAATTTCACACGCAGGTTTACATAGTGCAAATCACCAGTCAAGAAGCCGTAACCCAGGCACTGGCTAATATCAGGCTAGAGTCTCTTACTCTGCCCGCAGAAGTACTGGCGTTAATTAAAAAAGCTTTAAATGATAACACTATTGATACTACGTACATCCTGAATTTAATACGTGGCTGATGCTGTTTTTCCAGATAGTGTCGAACCAGCTCACTACCCTGATACAACAATCTTTGTTAACCTTTTAAATATAACCTCTTATAAAGCACTAAAAGATAAGGAAGCTGGATTTACCGCAATAAGATCAATTGAACTTCTTCAAACCCCTGATTTAAGCCCACGAACTTTCGATTTCAAACACTTGAAATTTATACACCAGCATCTATTTCAAGACTTATATGAGTGGGCAGGAAAACCAAGGTCATACAATATGAGAAAAAATGGCGATGAGTTCACTCCTGCAAAGGATTTGCCTAAATATGAGGCAATGGTTTTTTCCAGGTCACAAAATTTTTCTAATAGTCGTCAAAGACCAACTGTAAATGAAGTCGCAACGAAATTAGCATCTTGTCTGGGTATCATAAACATTTTTCATCCATTTCCTGAAGGGAATGGGCGTACTCAACGTATTTTTATATCGGAATTAGCGAATGTCTTTCAATATTCCATTAATTGGGATGCCACTCACCAATGGGAAATAGTTGAAACTTCAAAACAAGTTCATATTGGAAATTATGAGCCACTTAATAATCTAATCCAACGGATAATTGTTGATAAAAACCAGCCCCATTAACAATATTAAAAATTATCCAATTATGATTTCATTTATAAAAGGCTTTACCGATTGCTTCAGCGGTTTCGGTTTATTATTCAAACCCGGCATCAAACGTTATGTTCTCATTCCCTTTGTTATAAACCTCGGGCTGTTCTCACTGGCGATAAAATTATTAACTGATCAACTGGATATCTGGTTAGCAAAACTGTTACCCGGCTGGTTAAGCTGGCTGGAATGGTTAATTTGGCCTTTGTTTGCCATCGCCATGTTCTTGATCGTATTCTACACTTTCACCGTTATAGCAAACCTTATCGCCGCACCGTTTAACAGTTTGCTGTCTGCAAAAATTGAAGCCATGCTTACCGGCAAAAAACCGGAAGATATCAATACTGATAGTTTTATTAAACTAACTATGCGAACACTAAAGTCTGAAGTTCAAAAAATACTGTATGCCATCAAATGGTTTATCCCTTTGCTTATCATCACAGTGATACCGGTAATCAATATTATCGCGCCCTTTCTCTGGATTTTGTTTGCCGCCTGGTTCTTTGCTCTACAATACAACGACTACCCATTAGCCAATCGTGGGCATTTTTTTGACGAGGTAAAAATTTATAGTCGAAAAAATCGAATGCGTTCATTGGGATTAGGCACTGCTGCTTTTCTGTTAACCAGTATCCCCGGGGTTAATTTTTTCGCTATGCCGGTTGCTGTTGCTG
>CAZALW010000139.1:5722-8117 GCA_964485705.1 uncultured Thiotrichaceae bacterium | reverse complement strand
TCAACAGGTCGTCAGGGTTTTAATCGTAACCTGAGTACAGCAGAAATCATTTCGCAGGTTTGGCTGGCATCACAATTATTGGAAGAGGAAAAAAAGCCCGGTCGTAAAATCACCAATGTGGTGATGATGGGTATGGGTGAACCTCTATTGAATTTTGACAACGTGGTTAGCGCGATTCGTATTATGATGGATGACTTTGCTTATGGTTTAAGCAAACGACGTGTTACCGTGAGCACCGCCGGGGTGGTGCCAGCAATGGATCGCTTAGGTGATATCATTGATATGCGTCTTGCTGTGTCATTACATGCGACTAATGATGCACTTCGTGATGAGCTGGTTCCGGTTAATAGAAAGTATCCATTGAAAGAATTAATGGCTGCCTGTCGCCGATTCATTGATAAACAAAATACACGTTCCAGGATAACCTTTGAATATGTCATGTTAGATGGTATTAATGACCAGCCTGAGCATGCACGGGAGCTTATTAAATTATTAAAAGGTATTCCTGTATTAATGAATCTGATTCCATTTAATCCATTTGAGGGTTCAGGTTATAGCACCTCATCAAAAAAAGCAGTGTTACGTTTTAGTGAAATATTACATAAAGCCGGTATGACCACCGTGGTGCGCAAAACACGCGGAGAAGATATCGATGCTGCCTGTGGTCAGCTCGCTGGAAAAATACAGGATAAAAGTCGTCGTCACCGTCGCTTTGCTGAACCCCGGTTTGGCATGGAGCAACAGTAGCTACTCAGATTTCCCCTAAGGAAAGAAACTTAAATAACATGTATTCTGACTCGTCTTTTTCCTCCTGCTTAAACGCTCTCAATCGTCGCGTAGCCCACTATGCTCCTCTTGAGAGCGTTTAAGCAGAAGAAAAAATCCTTCGCCATAATCACATATTATTTAAGTTTCTTTCCTAAAAACCTGTCATTATCGCCCTTGAGCACCCAGTTCCCGTGTGTTCGTGTATCCATGTACGTAATTCGAGTTGGAAAATGGACGTTTACACCTGTAAACTCCGATGGCGGAAAAGTTTACGTTATGGTGAGAAACCATGAAGATGGCGAGATTTTTGCCTTGAACTGACAATTCTCAGGGTGATATGGGGTGTTACTGTTCATTTTGAATATTTACTTATTTAGTGACGAAAAAAATGATGTTTAATAGAATCACAAAATTAATAATAACAGCATTCCTATGTCTATTTTTAGTCGCCTGTGCTACTTCAAAAGAACCAGTCAAAAGAAAAAAAAGTGAGCCGGATTTAAAAGAAGCGGCTCAATTAAACACCCAGCTTGCGGTTGGTTATATCCAGCGAAAGCAATATAAGCCAGCGAAGGAAAAACTGGAAAAAGCCATTAAACAAGATCCGGAGGCTTTTAAAGCCTATAAAACCATGGCTTATCTATATGCTTTATTAGGCCTTACTGAAGAGGCTGAAATTAAATACAGTGAAGCACTGGACTTAAAACCGGATGATCCTGATCTGTCAAATAGCTATGGTGCCTTTTTGTGCAATATCGGAAAATATGACGAGGCTCAGCAGCATTTGAAAATAGCCTACAGCGATCCGTTTTATGAAGCACGTTATCTGGCCGAAAGTAACGCGGGTAGTTGTTATATAAAACAAAATGAATATAAAAAAGCGGAAGCATTATTAAGAAAATCACTTCGTGTAGATCCGACATTGCCCGGTTCACTAATATCAATGGCAGAAATAGGGCTGAAAACCGAAAGGTATCTGATGGCACGTGCTTATATTCAACGTTATCACGATGTTCAAGTAGTAAGCGCAGAAAGCTTATGGATTCAAATCCAGGCGGAAAGGGCGCTGGGGGCAGAACAACATTACATGAAGTATGCCAGGCAGTTAATTAATGATTTTCCTGATTCGGATGAAGCAGGTTGGGTAGAGGCGCAGGCTAAAAATGAAAAATTCAGATGATGAGTAATTCTGATAACAAACCAGATAATAAGAGCGGAAAAATAAATATTGATTTCGGCTCAGTGCTAGCGGTTGCTCGCAAGTCACAAAATTACTCTATTGATGATGTGTGTGTGCAACTAAAAATGCCGGCTCGTATCATTGTTGCAATTGAAAACAATGATTTAACTGCGCTACCTGAACCAACATTTACCCAGGGATATATACGCAGCTATGCAAGATTTCTGGAGATATCAGAAGAAAATGTGCTGACCATTTACCACCAGGCTGTACCGCATGATCTGGCAGCGAAATTAAAACCTAGAATAAATCTGCCTGATGAGGCAAGTAGTCGTTCACCTTTAATGAAAACCGTTACCTTATTGTTAATGGTTGCGGGAATAGCAGCCGCTATCTACGGAGGTTTCCAGTATTACCAGGAAAAAGCCGATGCCATGAAAACAGAGC
>CAZALW010000139.1:2830-5622 GCA_964485705.1 uncultured Thiotrichaceae bacterium | reverse complement strand
GTAGCTTTACCGGAAACTCACTGGATTCACCTGGTGACATTCCACTGAGCAGCCGGCCACCAGATGCCCAGCCCATGAATATTCAACCCATAAATATTAAACAGAAGGCTCGATTGACCGAAAATGGTGAATTAATTGTGGAGCAGCCTGCTGTAATTAAAAAAGCAGAAGCAACACAAATGCTGGCAACAGAAGAATCCCTGGCAGAGTTAGTGGCGGCTAATAACACTGAAGCTGCAGTTGAGGTGCTAGATGAAACTTTAGCTTCTGTGACAGAAGAAGTTAGCTCAGAAGAATCTCTGTCAGAAGAGGGGCAACAAACTGTCCCAAATGTTGATATTCTAAAAATTTATGCTGAACAAGGCTCATGGATGGAAGTACGTGATGCCAGTGAAACACGCCTGTTTTATAATATGATAGCAAAAGGTGGGGCAAAAACCCTTCAAGGGCAGGCTCCATTTCGTATCTCGATGGGCAATGCTAAAACAACAGAATTAGTTATTAACGATATTGTAATAGATGTATCAAAATACATACGTAAGAATAATACCGCCAAATTTACTGTTTCGACAGAAGATCAACGCGTCCTATTCCATTAAAGCAATGATTAATTGTTAATGGTTAATTATTAATGAGCAGTAGCACATGGAAGTGCTGTTTACGAACCAAAGGATGGAAAGTCAAAAACCAAAGCGCTGAAACTTAAACCACGAACCAAACAGCGCCGCTTTTCTATCCTTTGGTTCGTGAACGGTACATCCGTGTGCCACTGCTCATTAACCATTAATAATTAACCATTAACAACACTATGTCTAAATTAATTAAATCCATTCGTGGTATGCATGACGTATTACCTGATGATAGCCACCGCTGGCAGGCCTTTGAGGCTATTATTCGTCAGCTGATGACAAGTTATGGCTATAAAGAAATACGCATGCCATTGGTGGAGTCAACAGACCTGTTTTGTCGCTCTATCGGTGAAGTTACTGATATCGTCGAAAAAGAAATGTACACTTTTGAAGATCGAAATGGTGACAAATTAAGCTTGCGACCGGAAGGCACAGCAAGTTGTGTGCGTGCAGGCATACAACATGGTTTGCTGTATAATCAAATTCAACGACTCTGGTACAATGGTCCTATGTTTCGACATGAGCGTCCACAAAAAGGACGTTATCGACAGTTTCATCAGTTTGGTGTAGAGACTTTTGGTATTGCAACAGCGGATATAGATGCCGAATTGATATTGATCTGTGCCAGATTATGGAAGCAATTAGGTCTGACCGGTGTACGACTGGAGCTGAATACGCTGGGTTCAAATCAGACAAGAAGTCAATATAAACAGGTGTTAGTAGAATACTTAAATCAACACAGGCAATTGCTTGATGAAGATAGTTTACGCCGCCTGCAAACGAATCCGCTGCGTATTCTGGATAGTAAAAATTCAGCAATGAGACAGATGCTGGATAATGCCCCGGCACTAATCGATCATCTTGATGATGAATCCCGTCAACAATTTGATAAACTTAAAGCCAGTCTTGATGCGGCAGATGTTGAATACAGCATAAATCCTCGACTGGTTCGTGGCCTGGATTATTATTGTAAAACCGTGTTCGAATGGATTACCGATGAACTTGGTGCCCAGGGAACGATTTGTGCAGGTGGTCGTTATGACGGTCTGGTTGAACAGCTAGGGGGGAAAGCCACCCCTGCAGCAGGTTTTGCACTTGGCGTAGAGCGCATTCTGTCTCTGCTGGAATCGCAGCAGGAACAGCAAACTCAACGTATTGATATTTACCTGTTACTGCTTGGCGAAGCTTGTGAAATCAAAGGCTTACAGATGGCCGAACAAATAAGGGATAAACATCCCGAGATAAGAATGATTACTCACTGTGGTGGTGGTTCGATTAAAAGTCAAATGAAAAAAGCAGACAAAAGCGGCGCAGAAATTGCTTTAATCCTGGCCGAAGATGAGTTAAAAAATGAACAGTTGACAGTGAAGTATTTACGTGAGAAAAAACCACAAACCACTGTCAGTTTTGATGGCTTGAATCAATTTATTAAAAGTATAGGTGACTATTCAGTAGGTACAATAAATTAACGGTCAACCAAACAAAACTCTAACTATTCACCACGAAGAGCACGAAGAATGTATTAATATTAAACCCTTCGTGTTTTTCGTAGGCTTCGTGGTGAATAAAAAACGAGTAATACAGTCATGCTGAATAGTTGCAAAGTATATAACTTACACAATACAAAGGTTAAAAAATACCAATGAATGAATACGAAACAGAAGAACAGCAGATTGAAGCCTTAAAAGGCTGGTGGAAAGAAAATGGTACATCATTAATTCTCGGCCTGGCAGTTGGTGTATCTGGTTTGTTTGGCTGGCGTTATTATGTGCAGCAAGATAATCTGCAAGCAGTACTGGCCAGTGACTTATATATGCAGGTAATGCAACAGGTTTCTGAGCAACATGTTACGCAACAAAATATGGATGATACAATTTTTGATATTAATAATCAGCTGATTAATGAATTTTCAAATACGCCTTATGCAGCATTGTCTTCACTGGTACTGGCTAAATATGAGTATGAAAAAGGCAATGTAGATGCAGCCATTGCGCAACTTGAACTGGCGGTAAAACATGCCAGTGATGATCAGATAAAACAAATTTCGAGTTTACGACTGGCTCGACTCTATATCGAACAGGAAAAATATACAGAGGCTCAGTCATTATTAAATGAACCTCATGATGCAGCTTTTGGCGCACAGTTTGAAGAATTAAAAGGTGA
>CAZALW010000139.1:0-2730 GCA_964485705.1 uncultured Thiotrichaceae bacterium | reverse complement strand
GAATTAAAATATTTTGTTTCTATTCGCGTTCATTTGCGGAAAATAATCTTTATGTATCTTGAATCTACTCAAAAAACACCTGTGCATACCAACAAAATTTTTCACTTTCAGCGTTATTTAACGCTGCTGATATTTACGCTGTTCATTGGCGCCTGTGCAGACGATGATAACCTTAACCAGCCTGCCGAGCTTGTACCTTTTGATAGTCAATACTATCTGGATGTAAGCTGGCATAAATCAAGTGGTGCCGGGGTAGAAGAGCAATATGTTTTTTTGCAACCGTTGATATTAAAAGACATCGCAGTCACAACAAGTCGTGACGGTGTGTTAAATATTATTAGTCTTAAAACTGGTGATTTTGAACAGGATATAGAACTTGATTCCATTATTAGTGCGGGAATAGGTGGTGATGAGGAAATCTGGTTGCTGGCTACACGTGACGCTTATGTGGTTGCGGTTGATGCGAAAAAACGAGTTGAACGCTGGCGTACTCGCGTACCCAGTGAAGTCCTGGCAAGGCCGGTAATTCATCAGAATACAGTTGTAGTACGAACTATTGATGGCAAAATTCTCAGCCTGGATTTAGACAACGGTAAAATCCGTTGGCAATATCAACGTGCGATACCGGATTTAACCTTACGCGGAACCAGTGAGCCGGTGATTACACGGAATAGGATTTTTGCCGGCCTGGCGGATGGCCGCTTGATTGCTCTGTCACCTGAAGATGGCGAGGTTGTCTGGGATGTTGCCTTGTCTGTACCAAAAGGCCGTTCTGAAATTCAACGACTGGTTGATATTGATGGTGATGCAGAGCTTTATGGCAGGGTATTGTATGCTGCCAGTTTTCAGGGGCGTGTTGCTGCCATTGATGTAGAACGTGGTCAATTTCTATGGGCCCGGGACTTTTCAACGCATACCGGTGTCGTGCTGGATGAAAATACCTTATATAGCAGTGATGAAAATGGCCATATCTGGGCGCTGGACAGATTAAATGGTGCAACGCTCTGGAAACAGGACAAGCTGCAACACCGACACTTAACTCGCCCAACCATTATTGGTGATTATCTTGCTGTAGGTGACTTTGAGGGTTACGTGCATTTGTTGTCACGTTATGATGGTCGTTTTATTGCACGTTATCAACTGGGTCAATTTGATAATTTAGGCTGGTATCTTGCTACCGGAATTATTGTGCCACCCATAGTAAAAGGAAAGGACCGGCTTGTTGTGGTCACCCGTGGCGGCATTATTTATGTATTGGCATTGCACCTACGCGATGATGACGTTTAATTTATATGTCTACTAATGCTTCTTCTAATGCCAGTTCGGAGCTCTCTGTTTCTGAACCAGTCGTATCGCTTGTTGTTTCCATCGTGGGTCGTCCTAATGTGGGAAAATCAACCCTGTTTAACGTATTAACAAAATCACGAGATGCGCTGGTTGCCGACTATCCCGGTCTTACACGTGACCGTCAGTATGGCCGCTTCCCATTTAAATCAATAGATATTATTATTATCGATACCGGTGGTTTAAGTGGGATGAGTGAAGGTCGTACCGCCATCCATGGCTCTTTGCGACATACCGTACATCCTGTACATAATCTCGATTCTCACATGGAAAAACAAACTCGTCTTGCCGTTGTTGAAAGCGATATTGTTCTTTTTATGGTAGATGCGCGAGATGGTCTGACTCCTGCTGATGAGGTCATTGCTGACTCATTAAGACGAACAGGCAAACACGTCAAACTTATCGTTAATAAAACTGATGGGCTGGATACACGCACTGTTGCCAGTGAGTTTTTCTCATTAGGCCTGGGTGAGCCGATATCCATAGCTGCATCACAAAATCGTGGCATTCAGGCAATGCTGTCAAATGCAGTAAAAACTTTTAATTTAATTAACAAAACACTTAGTAAAGATGCAACGGATAAGTATGAGGCTGAAAGTGCTGGTAGTGATGACAATACTGATGCTGCTGAGGGTAAAAGAGTCAAAGTTGCCATTATTGGTCGTCCCAATGTCGGCAAATCCACTCTGGTTAACCGGTTTTTAGGCGAAGAACGTGTTGTTGTTTATGATATGCCGGGTACGACACGTGATAGCATATTTATTCCTTTTGAACGAGACGGTAAAAAATATACCTTCATCGATACTGCTGGTATTCGCCGTAAACGCTCAGTACATGAGGCTATAGAAAAATTCAGTGTCATCAAAGCCATGCAGGCAATAGAACGTGCCAATGTGGTCATTATGATGATTGATGCCAGGACTGAAATAGCAGATCAGGATTTGCATTTAATCGGTTATGTACTGGAAGCCGGACGTGCACTGGTTTTAACCATTAACAAATGGGACGGTATGGATGACTATCAAAAACAGTTAATTCATAAAGGTATAGACAAGCAATTACCCTTCGTACGTTTTGCAGAAACATTTTTTATTTCAGCTTTGCATGGCTCAAGTGTTGGTAAACTTTATGCTGCAATTGATCAGGCATATGAATCAGCAACAAAAAAATATTCAACGCCGGATCTTACCCGCCTGTTAGAAAAAGCCGTGCAGTCTCATCAGCCGCCACTAATCAACGGACATAGAATAAAGCTACGTTACGCACATCAGGGAGGCATGAATCCGCCAAGAATTATTATTCATGGCAATCAGATAAAGAAAGTGCCGGCTGTGTATAAGCGCTATCTAACCAATTTTTTCAGAAAAGAACTTAAATCAGTTGGCA
>CAZALW010000138.1:0-8128 GCA_964485705.1 uncultured Thiotrichaceae bacterium | reverse complement strand
TGGAAGAAGGCTTACGCTTTGCGATACGTGAAGGTGGTCGTACCGTTGGTGCGGGCGTGGTGGCTAAAATTATAGAGTAATTAGTTACTCTAATGAGTGTAATGGGAGGCATGTCATGTCTTCCGTTGTGATGTACACGGATGTAAGAAGTGCAGATAATGCAGGAGCAAGTGTCTGCCTGTTAGGCCAGTGGCTCAATTGGTAGAGCAGCGGTCTCCAAAACCGCAGGTTGGGGGTTCGAGTCCCTCCTGGCCTGCCAATATTAATCCATAATTATTATCCATAATTATATAATAAGGGCAGGTGTTTAACATGGTCGCCAAGACCGAAGAAGTGGTTACAAGCAAGCTTGATTCGTTCAAGATGCTACTGGCAATAGCCGTGCTGATGCTCGGTATTGTTGGTTTTTATTACTACGAGGCGGAGTCGCAGCTATATCGTGTGCTGGGCGTTGTATTTGCGGTAATGGTCGCTATTGCTATCAGTTCAACGACACGTTTGGGTCAGGGTTTAATTGGCTTTGCTCGTGAAGCACGTATGGAAGTGCGCAAGGTTGTATGGCCGACACGTCAGGAAACCGTGCAGACAACCCTTATGGTTATTGTTGCTGTCATCATCATCGGTATTTTTCTCTGGTTAATTGATATGTTGCTGGCGCAGGGTATTCAGATGGTAACGGGGTAACTATGATGGGAATAATGATAACAGAAAAATCAGCAGCAGGAGAAGCATAGCTAATGGCAAAACAGTGGTATGTTGTGCATGCTTATTCAAATTTTGAAGGCAAAGTAAAAGCTTCGTTGCAAGAGCATATTCGCCTTGCGGGTATGGAAGAGTTGTTTGGAGAAATCCTGATTCCAACTGAAGAAGTGGTTGAAATCAGAGGTGGTGTTAAACGTCGTTCTGAGCGTAAATTTTTCCCCGGTTATGTACTGGTGGAAATGGAAATGAATGATGAGACCTGGCATCTGGTTAAAGATGTGCCTAAAGTAATGGGTTTTATTGGCGGTACAAAAGACCAGCCTGCACCGATTACAGAAAAAGAAGCGATGAACATTATTAATGCTGTCGCTGAAGGTGTTGAAAAGCCAAAACCAAAAGTGCTGTATCAGCCTGGCGAAGTGGTGCGTGTTACCGATGGACCGTTCAATGATTTCAATGGTGTGGTTGAAGAAGTCGATTATGCTCGCAATCGCTTAAAAGTAGCGGTGCTTATTTTTGGTCGTTCAACACCGGTAGATTTAGAGTTTAGTCAGGTAGAAAAAGGTTAGATTCAGTTGTATGTTGTAAGTTATAAATTTTAAGTTGTTGCTTACAACCTAAAACTTATAACTTACAACTTCTTTAATGAAAATGGGGAGCCCGAAATAAGTACGGCGTTTGCACCCGGGAGAGAATCATGGCTAAAAAAGTCGACGCATACATCAAGCTGCAGGTGCCTGCAGCTGAAGCAAACCCCAGTCCGCCTGTTGGTCCTGCCCTGGGTCAGCATGGTGTTAATATCATGGAATTCTGTAAAACCTTTAATGCTAAAACACAGAGCATGGAAAAAGGCATGCCGATTCCAGTTGTTATTACTGTCTATAGTGACAAAAGTTTCACTTTTATCACCAAAACCCCTCCGGCTTCAATTCTTTTGAAAAAAGCAGCGGGTATTCCAAAAGGCAGTGGCGAGCCGCATGTGAATAAAGTGGGTAAAGTTAATCGTGCGCAATTAGAAGAAATTGCAACCACTAAAATGCCTGATTTAACAGCGGCAGATATGGATGCGGCAGTGCGTACCATTGCCGGTAGTGCGCGTAGCATGGGTATTGAGACAGAGGGTGTGAACTAATGGCTAAATTATCTAAACGCATTAAAGCAATGAATGAAAAAATTGACAGGGAAAAAGTGTATCCACTGGAAGAAGCACTGTCTTTGTTAAAAGAAGTCTCTACGGTTAAGTTTAATGAGTCCGTTGATATCAGCGTTAACCTTGGCGTAGATCCTAAGAAAAGCGATCAGGTGGTACGGGGTGCAACAGTATTACCTAATGGTAGCGGCAAAGAAGTTCGCGTTGCGGTATTTACTGATGGTGATAACGCAAAAGCCGCAAAAGAAGCCGGTGCTGATATAGTTGGTATGGATGACCTTGCTGCAGAAGTTAAAAAGGGTAATCTTGATTTTGATGTTGTTATTGCCTCACCTGATGCCATGCGCGTAGTAGGCCAGTTGGGTCAGATTTTAGGTCCTCGCGGTTTAATGCCTAATCCTAAAGTGGGTACAGTTACCCCTGATGTTGCTGGTGCTGTTAAAAATGCCAAGTCCGGTCAAGTTCGTTATCGCGTAGATAAAGCTGGCATCATCCATTGTTCTGTTGGTGTTGTTGCCTTTGATGTACCTAAGTTAAAAGAAAACATTGATAGTTTGATTGCCGACTTAATTAAAGCAAAACCAACGGCTGCAAAAGGTGTGTTCCTTCAGAAAATTTCTGTTTCAACAACCATGGGGCCAGGTTTGCTTGTTGATCAGTCAGTGTACGCCTGATTTATTAGAAGACCCTAAGTTTATCAGAAGACATAGAAGTCGTAGCTTGTGTTAGCTGTTTTTAGCCTGACCCAAGCTACGATATATTATTTGTTGTTGTTCTTAAGGTTACAGGGCGACGACGAAGATTTGACAGCCGAGTTAGTGTTTATACGAACCGGTGTCGTCAGAGACCGTAGGTGTAGGCGTAGCGGCAAGTGATTGTTGTTAGGTTTACTTAATTTCCTACGTAGATGGTGAGTTTCGTAAGAAAACACCTTTTTGGATTATGCGTATTGCATGGTCTGTTAAAACTTGGCTGGGTTAATGTGTGTTGTATTCATGTCTACCTGGCATAAGCTTTTATTATTAACAACAGGAGAGCTAAGTGGCACTAAATCTTGAAAGCAAGAAAGCTATTGTCGCTGAAGTTTCTACAATTGCCGCCAGTGCACTTTCAGCAGTAGCTGCTGAATATCGTGGTATTACTGTAGGGGACATGACACAGTTGCGTGCTAAAGCACGTGATGAAGGCGTGTACCTGAAAGTCGCGAAAAATTCACTGGTAAAACGTGCAGTTGAAGGTACAGAGTTTGAGTGTATGCAGGATGAACTGAAAGGGCCGCTGATTATGGCGTTCTCGCAGGAAGATCCAGGCGCAGCTGCTCGACTCATCAAGAATTTTTCAAAAGATAACGACAAACTAATCGCTAAAGTTATTGCAATTGGCGGTGAAGTTTTACCTATCGAACAGCTGGAAGCATTATCTAAACTACCAACACGCGATCAAGCGATTGCAATGTTGATGGCTGTGATGAAAGCGCCTGGTGAAAAACTTGTTCGTACAATCAACGAAGTCCCTGCGAAACTTGTTCGCACTGTGGCGGCCATCTGTGATCAGAAACAGGGTGACCAAAAGCAGGCAGCTGCCTAGCAGGCATGTGTAGACTTTATATGTAGAAGCGGACGCTTTGCAAACACTAATTATTAACTTTTAACAAAAACTGGAGAAAATCATGGCTGTTTCTAAAGATGATATTCTGGAAACTATTTCCAACATGTCTGTAATGGAAGTTGTAGACCTTATTGAAGCAATGGAAGAAAAATTTGGCGTATCTGCAGCTGCTGCTGTTGCTGCGGCACCTGCGGCTGCAGATGGTGGTGGTGAAGCTGCTGCTGTAAAAGATGAGTTTGATGTGGTATTAACAAGCTTTGGAGATAAAAAAGTTACGGTCATTAAAGCCGTTCGCGCAATTACAGGCTTAGGTCTGAAAGAAGCAAAAGATGCTGTAGAAAGCGCACCTACTACGATTAAAGAAGCAGCTTCTAAAGCCGATGCAGAAGAAGTTCAGAAGCAGCTTGAAGAAGCTGGCGCATCTGTCGAGCTTAAATAGCAGTACTACGCTGAGCTTGACACCCCCCTGCGTGTACGGACTGGGGCTGACGGTATCAGCGACCGGACAGGCTGGAAACACTGTTGAAAGATAGTGTTTTCCCGGCCTTTTCCTGTTTCCCCATGGAAATATATATGGGGGAAATGACTGGAAAATGGATAAATAATGACTGCTTAATGAGTAGTTAAAAATAGAAGGTGATTGCCTGGTTTGTAAACTGAGCGGTTACCGTTAATTTTAGATAACTAATGATTTAAGAAAATAGCTCCTGCATTTTCTATATACCGTCCATCCATGGACATAAACGAGGATTACTGATGACATACTCTTTTACCGAGAAAAAACGACTCCGCAAGGATTTCGGTAAGCGTCCAGCTGTACTGGATGTTCCCTATTTGTTATCAATGCAAATTGATTCATTCCGCGGTTTTTTGCAATCGGAAAAAACAGCAGCGCAACGGCTGACAACCGGATTACAGGCTGCATTTGAATCAGTATTCCCCATAGTAAGTTACTCGGGTCATGTCAAGTTACAGTTTGTTGAATACAAATTGGGTAAACCAGTATTTGACGTTAAAGAGTGTCAACTGCGTGGCATGACTTATGCTGCACCATTGCGTGTGATTTTACGTCTTGAGATTTTTGATAAGGAAAAGAAAAAACAGACCACGCCTAAAGAAGTGAAAGAGCAGGAAGTCTTTATGGGCGAAATGCCTTTAATGACTGATAACGCTACCTTTGTGATAAATGGCACAGAGCGTGTGATTGTGTCACAACTGCATCGTTCACCTGGTGTGCTGTTTGACCATGATAAAGGCAAAACGCATTCCTCAGGCAAGATATTATATTCTGCTCGCGTTATCCCATACCGTGGTTCATGGCTTGATTTTGAGTTCGACCCGAAAGATGCCGTGTTTGTTCGTATTGACCGTCGACGTAAATTACCGGCTTCAATCCTGTTGCGCTCTCTGGGTTATAACAATGAGGAAATTCTTGCTATTTTCTTTGAAAGTATTGAGTACACCTTTACTAAGGATGGCGTAAGTTTTCAAGTTGTGCCAGAGCGCCTGCGTGGTGATACCGCAAGTTTTGATATTACAGCGGGCAAAGAAGTCATTGTTGAAACCGGCAAACGTGTGACTATGCGTCATATCAAATTGCTAGAGAAAAAGAGAGTCAAGAAGCTCAATGCGCCACTTGATTATCTGATTGGTAAAGTACTGGCAAAAGATCTCATCGACGAAGAGACCGGTGAAGTAATGGTGCCGGCAAATGCAGAATTCACCGAAGAGTTAATTGCTTTTGTTCAGGAAAAAGGCATTAAAAGCGTTAATGTTATTTATACCAATGATCTGGATACCGGGCCATTTATCTCAAATACCTTAACCGTTGATAGCACCACAACGAAGCTGGAAGCACAGATAGAAATTTATCGGATGATGCGCCCGGGCGAACCACCAACTAAAGATGCAGCTGAAAACCTGTTTAATAATTTATTTTTCTCTGAAGATCGTTATGATATTTCGAAGGTAGGACGAATGAAGTTTAATCGTCGCCTGCAGCGCGATACTTCTGAGGGTTCTGGTGTGCTTTATGATCATCGTCATTTCAGTGCGCGTAAGGATCAATATGCAAAAGATCTATGTGAAACCCTGGGTGAAACGTCAGATATTCTTTCCGTAATGAAAGAGTTGATCTCAATACGTAATGGCACCGGCACAGTAGATGATATCGATCACCTGGGTAATCGTCGTATCCGCAGTGTTGGCGAGATGGCGGAAAATGTTTTCCGTGTGGGTCTGGTTCGTGTCGAACGTGCAGTAAAAGAACGTTTGACTACGGCTGAGCAGGATGGCCTGATGCCGCAGGATCTGATTAATGCGAAACCGGTTGCCGCTGCAGTGAAAGAATTCTTTGGCTCCAGCCAGTTATCACAATTTATGGATCAAAATAATCCACTGTCAGAAATAACGCATAAACGCCGTATTTCTGCCTTAGGCCCAGGCGGTTTAACACGAGAACGTGCTGGTTTTGAGGTGCGTGACGTACATCCAACGCATTATGGTCGAGTTTGTCCTATTGAAACCCCTGAAGGGCCAAACATTGGTTTGATTAATTCATTGGCTGTTTATGCGCGCACCAATGACTATGGCTTCCTGGAAACGCCTTATCGTAAAATTGTAAAAGGCGTGGCAACGGATGAGATTGACTATCTGTCTGCGATTGAAGAAGGCACATTTGTTATTGCACAGGCAAATGCCACCATGAATACCAAAGGCAAGTTGTTAGATGCAACGGTGTCATGTCGTCATTTGAATGAGTTTTCACTGTATCCGCCGGCAGAGGTGCAGTATATGGATGTCTCGCCAAGACAGATTGTTTCAGTCGCGGCATCACTGATACCTTTCCTTGAACATGATGATGCTAACCGCGCCTTAATGGGCTCAAACATGCAACGTCAGGCAGTACCTACATTACGTGCTGACAAACCATTGGTTGGTACCGGCATGGAACGTATCGTTGCGCATGACTCCGGTGCCTCTGTGGTTGCCACGCGTGGTGGTGTTATTGATTCGGTTGATGCTTCTCGCATTGTTATACGCGCGCATGAAGATGAGGCGGCAGATGCTGCTACCGGCGTTGATATTTATAATCTGACCAAGTACACCCGTTCCAATCAGAACACCTGTATTAATCAGCGTCCGCTGGTACGTGTTGGTGACAGTGTGCAACGTGGCGATATTATTGCTGATGGCCCATCAACCGATATGGGTGAGCTGGCATTGGGGCAAAACATGCTGGTGGCCTATATGGCATGGAATGGTTATAACTTTGAGGATTCCATCATTATTTCTGAGCGCGTGGTGGAGGAAGACCGTTACACCACTATTCATATTCAGGAATTAAGCAGTGTTGCTCGTGATACCAAACTGGGGTCTGAAGAAATCACTGCCGATATTCCAAACGTCAGTGAAAGCCTGCTATCTAAACTGGATGAATCTGGCGTCGTGTATGTTGGTGCCGAAGTTAAACCGGGTGATATTCTGGTTGGTAAAGTGACACCAAAAGGAGAAACCCAGTTAACCGCTGAAGAAAAACTGTTACGCGCTATTTTTGGTGAAAAAGCCTCGGATGTAAAAGATTCATCATTGCGTGTATCGGGCAGCACCTACGGCACCGTTATCGGCGTGCAGGTGTTCACTCGTGATGGTGTTGACAAAGATAAACGTGCAATGGAAATTGAAGAAGCAGGCATTATTTCGGTGAAGAAAGATGTCGATGCTCAGTGGCGCATTATTGAACAAGATCTGTTTGCTCGTATGGAAAATGTATTTAACGGTAAACAGGCAGCTGGTGGTCCAGCAGGTCTGAAGTCTGGTGATACCATCACAGCGGCTTACCTGAGTGAACTGGATCATAAAAACTGGATGGAAATTCGTCTTAAAGATGAAGCCGAGAATGCCCGAATTGAAGAGTTGACAAAACAGCATAAAGAGCAACGTCAACTGCTGGATGCTTATTTTACTGAAAAGAAAGACAAACTGACTGCCGGTGATGATTTAGCCCCGGGTGTATTAAAGATGGTTAAAGTTTATCTTGCGGTTAAACGTCGTATGCAACCAGGTGATAAAATGGCGGGTCGCCATGGTAACAAAGGTGTGGTGTCAATCATCGTACCGGTTGAAGATATGCCGCATACTGCTGATGGTACGCCTATCGACATTGTGTTAAATCCATTAGGTGTACCATCACGGATGAATGTTGGTCAGGTTTTAGAAACCCATCTTGGTCTAGCAGCAAAAGGTCTGGGCGATGTTATCGGCAACATGCTTGATGAGAAAAAATCGGTGGCAGAGATTCGTAAATTCCTCAATGAAATTTATAACCATAACGAAAAGAAAGTCGATTTAAAATCGTTTAGTGATAAAGAACTGCTGGAACTTGCGAACAACCTACGCAAAGGTGTGCCCATGGCAACGCCGGTGTTTGATGGCGCAGAAGAGAAAGAAATTCATCGTATGTTAGAACTGGCAGGCTTACCAATAAGTGGTCAAACGACTTTGTATGATGGCCGCACCGGTCAAGCGTTTGATAATCCGATCACCATTGGTTACAAATACATGCTGAAACTAAATCACCTGATTGATGACAAAATGCATGCACGTTCGACAGGTCCTTATAGCCTGGTCACACAGCAACCATTGGGTGGTAAAGCTCAGTTTGGTGGT
>CAZALW010000137.1:0-8164 GCA_964485705.1 uncultured Thiotrichaceae bacterium | reverse complement strand
CCATGAATCGACAATGCTGCTTCATGCAGTGATTCAGACAAAGTTGGATGGGCAAACATGGTTAAGGCGATATCTTCTGCTGTTGCCTGCATCTCCATCATCAAAACCGCCTGGGCGATGAGCTCTGATGCCTGTGCTGAAAAAATATGCACACCGACAACACGGTCGGTTTCTGCATCGGTGATGATTTTTACTAAGCCTTCCGTTTCAGCCATGGCTCGCGCTCGACCACTGGCAATTAAGGGAAAACTGCCGACCTTGATTTTCAACCCGGCACTATTGCATTCATCTTCTGTTTTTCCAGCCCAGGCAAGTTCGGGATGGGTATAAATGACACAAGGGATGGTTTCATAATTGACCTGCGCAACATTGCCAGCAATGATCTCTGCCACCATCACGCCTTCTTCTGAGGCTTTATGCGCCAGCATCGGACCGCGTACGACATCACCAATGGCATAAATATTCGGTACACTGGTCTGGCAGTGTTCATCAACCAATATGTAACAACGTGTATCTCTTTCTATCCCCAGCTCTTCACCAAATACGCGATCACTATTTGGTTTGCGGCCGACTGCAATCACTAATTTATCAAAACTTTCTGCTTGCTCGCCGTTGGCATCTTCATAAACAATCTGGACTTTTTTATTTTTAACTTTTGCTGAAACCAGTCTGGCACTCAGGCGGATATCCAACGAATTCTTTTGCGGAATTTTTTTACTCAGGCTACGCTTGACAAGTTTTGCCAGTTTACTATCGGCCATTGGCAGAAATTCGTGCATGGCTTCCAGTAACACTACCTGCGAACCCAGGCGTGACCAGACACTGCCTAATTCAAGCCCAATAGCACCCGCACCGATTATGCCCAGTTTTTTTGGCACGGCTTCAAGCTCTAATGCAGCGGCTGAATCAAGAATATAATTATCTTTCAGCATTGCCTGTGGCAAACGTACTGGCGATGAACCGGTGGCGATAATGATATGTTTTGTTTTTAATTCATCAATTTTTTTTCGGGTTTTTCGACTTGAGATTTCAACGGTATCTGTGCTGGTAATTTTAGCCCGACCATGCATTAAGGTAACATTATTGGCTTTAAGCAAAGCCCCTATGCCCTGCGTTAAATCATTCACTATCTTGTCTTTTCGCGCCTGCATGGTGGCTATATTTATTTCCAGTGAGGTAGTGGTTATGCCGTGCTGTGACAAATCTGATTTTGCCTGTTGATATAACCAGGAAGATTCAAGCAAGGCTTTTGATGGGATACAGCCAACATTTAAACAGGTGCCACCCATCGATGCTTCACCCTTATGGTTGAGCCATTCGTCTACACAAACGGTTTTCAGCCCAAGCTGGGCACAGCGGATGGCAGCAACATAACCGCCGGGGCCTGCGCCAATAACAACAACATCCCATGAAGTTGAGCCTGTTTCTGTTCGACTTGAGGGCATGGTTACACTCCTAATAACATGCGGGAAGGGTCTTCCAGCAATTGTTTGATGGTCACCAGGAACTGTACTGCACTTTTGCCATCAACCAGACGGTGATCGTAGGACAATGCCAGATACATCATCGGCAATACCGTCACGCTACCCTCTACCACCATGGCGCGCTCAGTAATATTGTGCATGCCTAAAATAGCACTTTGCGGCGGGTTGATAATCGGTGTCGATAACATTGAACCAAAGACACCACCATTAGAAATAGTAAAGGTACCACCGGTAATCTCATCAATGACAAGCCTGTTTTCCATGGCTTTAGTGGCATAACTTATGATTGATTGCTCTATCTCTGCAACGCTTTGACTATCGGCATCGCGAAGGATAGGCACAACCAGCCCGTTGGGGGCGCTCACTGCAACACCAATATCATAAAACCCATGATACACAATATCATTGCCATCGATGGAAGCATTGATTTCAGGAAATTGTTTTAATGCTTCCACAGAGGCGCGTACAAAAAATGACATGAAACCTAAACGCACGCCAAACTTTTTCTCAAAGGCGGCTTTATAACGCGAGCGTAGTTCCATCACCGGTTTCATGTTAACTTCATTAAAGGTGGTAAGGATGGCGGCTTGATGCTGCGACTGCACAAGACGTTCGGCGATACGTGCACGTAAACGTGTCATCGGTACGCGGCGCTCCAGTCTTTCATCCGAAACGGCTTGCCCTGAAATATTTTGTTTGGTAACCACACGGGAAGCTGACTCTTTGACCGTAGCGTTCACCCTGTCTTTTTCGACAACGCTGGCAGTCAGGTATTTTTCGATATCCTGCTTTAATATTCGACCCTGTTTGCCGCTGCCAGTTAGCAGCGTTGCATCAATGTTTTTTTCTGCCAGCATTTTTCTAACCGATGGAGAAGTGGCACATGGAAGTGCCGTTGACGGACCAAAGGACGGACTCATGGCTACAGGCCTGCTGGTAGCAGACTTATCGCCAGCACCGTTATTTTTTTTCAGCGTTATGGTGTTTGCTGTTTTATTTTTCGCCACATCAATAGATGCGTCGATGACGGCCAGTAACTGACCAGAGGTAACGGTATCGCCAACAGAAAATAAAATCTCTTTTATCACACCAGATTTGATGGTTGGCACTTCCAGGATAACTTTATCAGTCTCCAGATCAACTAAAACCTCATCTTCATCGATAGCTTCTCCCACCTTTTTGTACCAGCTGGCAATCACTGCATCGGCAACAGACTCGGGTAATTCAGGGACTTTAATTTCTATGCTCATGGTGTTCTCCAGCTTTTCAACAGGTCGAGACAAGTTAGTCTGTAGGTATTTAGTCTGTAGATGTTTAGGGGACAGACCCTAATGCCAGTAAGTTATGCACAAAGTGATTTGGAAGCGGGACTTTAGTCCCGCAAATAACGGGGCTAAAGCCCCGCCTCCAAATTCTTTACTCTTAAACTTACTGGCATTGGTGCATACCCTAACAGACTACAGTTTTGTAGGGTGGGCAGGTTTTTTTGCCCACGCTTTAGACCTTAACGCGTGGGCAAAAAAACCTGCCCACCCTACTACAACTACACGCACATATGCATTCCCACGCAGGAGCGTGGGGACGAGAAACTGATAATTCATTAGTCATTTACTCCACAATAGCAAGTGCTTTATTTATAATACTGCGCTGCTCAATAGCATGTAGTTTTGTCGAGCCCACAGCAGGCGCAGAAGAAGGCTCCCGCCCGGCATAACCGAGTAACCAGCGAGCATTGATAAAAGCCGGAATACGCAACTTGCAAAAATCCCAGCCTCCCTGATTTTTAGGCTCTTCCTGGCACCATATCAGTTCATTGGTATTGGTGTATAACGATAACAACGCATCAAGTTGCTCACCGGGAAAAGGATAAAGCTGTTCAATGCGCAAAATGGCAATATCATGAATCCTGTTCAATCGCCGCGTTTCTAATAGCTCATAATAAATTTTACCGCTGCATATAAGCACACGTTTGATTTTTTCCGGCTGCAAATCATCAAGCTCTGGCATCACCCAGTTAAATGTCCCCCGGGTTAAATCATCCAGCGTACTAACACATAACTTATGCCGCAATAAACTTTTAGGTGTCATTATAATAAGTGGTTTACGGCAATTACGCACCATCTGCCTGCGCAGTAAATGAAACATTTGTGCCGGTGTACTAGGCACACATACCTGCATGTTATGCACTGAACACAATTGCAAAAACCGTTCTATCCTGGCCGATGAGTGCTCTGCTCCCTGACCTTCAAATCCATGCGGCAACAACATAACCAGGCCACTGGCACGCCCCCACTTATGCTCACCGGCTGAGATAAACTGGTCGATAACCACTTGCGCACCATTGGCGAAATCACCAAACTGCGCTTCCCACAATACCAGTGTTTTTGGTTCGGTGGTGGAAAAACCGTACTCAAAACCCAGTACCGCTAATTCAGATAACAGGGAATCGAATACCCGAAAATTACTGTTTTCATCACCCAGCGATCGAAGTGGCATATACGAGCTGCCATCTTGCTGATTATGCAGCACCGCATGACGGTGAAAAAAAGTACCCCTCCCACTGTCCTGTCCTGAAAGACGAACTGAAAAGCCATCTTGCAATAAAGTACCATAGGCCATTAATTCGGCATAACCCCAGTCAATCGGCAGTGCGCCTGCGGTCATTTTTATACGATCACTAATGACTTTCTCAACACGTGACTGTAATTCAAACCCTGGCGGGATGTTTTCAAACACCATCGCTACTTCGCGAAGGCTTTTCAATGCCACATGGGTGTCAACATCCAGCAATATTGAATCAGTAATAAATTCATTCCAGCTAACATGCGTCGATAAATCAGCCTTGTGCTGCGGTAATTTATGCGGCACCACACATTCACCTGATTCCAGAATACTGCGCACACTCTGCGCCATAATGTCACACTGCTCCTGCGTCAGCACCTTATCCTTTATTATTTTTTTTACATATATCGTCCGCGTGCTATCAAGTGCGCGTATTTTTTTATACATCATGGGCTGGGTTGCAGCAGGCTCATCTGCCTCATTGTGGCCATGACGGCGATAACACACCATGTCGATAACCACGTCTTTTTTGAATTTATTGCGAAATGCTAAAGCAATTCGTGTCACCATGGTAACGGCTTCAGGATCATCGGCATTCACATGAAAGATTGGCGCTCCCACCATCTTTGCAATATCCGTACAGTAATAGGTTGAGCGTGCATCTTGCTGCGCACTAGTGGTAAAGCCAATCTGATTATTGACAATAATATGCACCGTGCCATGGGTTAGATAACCGCGAGACTGAGACATTTGCAAGGTTTCCATAACCACGCCCTGCCCGGAAAAAGCCGCATCACCATGAATCTGTACCGGGATAACCTCATTGCCTTCACGGTCACCTCGACGCCATTGTCTGGCTCGCACCGACCCTTCAACAACAGGAGCAACAATTTCAAGGTGTGAGGGATTAAATGCCAGCACCAAATGCACAGGGCCGCCGGGGGTGTCCATGTCTGAAGAAAAACCTAAATGATATTTAACATCACCCGTCAGCTCTTTCACTTCTTTGGTGCCTTCAAACTCAGTAAACAGTTCTCCCGGTGTTTTACCTAAAATATTAACCAGCACATTCAAACGCCCACGATGCGCCATGCCGATAACCACTTCTTTAATTTTTTGTCTGCCGGCAAATTGCACCAGCGCATCAAGTAAAGGAATAAGTGACTCTGCGCCTTCCAGTGAAAAACGTTTTTGACCGACGTATTTCGAATGCAGATAACGCTCCAGACCCTCGGCATCGGTTAGCTGTTGCAGGATATTAATTTTTTCAACTTCACTGAGCCCCGCATTACCACGTGCGGCTTCCAGACGTCGCTGTATCCATCGCTTTTCTTTTGTCTCCATGATGTGCATGTATTCCGTGCCGATGCTGCCACAATAAGCTTGGCTAAGAATCTGGTGTATTTCGCCTAATGGTAAATTTGCTGCGGCGGCAAGTGAGCCAGTTTCAAACACAGTATCCAAATCTTGCTCAGTTAGCTCATGGTATGCCAGTGACAACTCCGCCACATCAGCTTCACACCGATCTCCTAAAGGATTTAAATTTGCCAACTGATGACCGCGAAAACGATAAGCATTAATCAGTTGCAATACCTGCACCTGTTTTTTTTCATGATCGAAACTGGTTAATGCCGCAAAACCACGAGTGTGTTTGTGTTTTGCATAATTGACAAAGTAGTCGTGCATCTCTCTGGGTGAGTGCTCACTAAAGGGCTCATTACTTTTTGCACGACTGATGACAGTACCATTACCACCGTTTCCGCCTGATGCAAGCTGCGACTCCGGCTGACTGGTGTTACGCTCATCATCTGCATCTGACATGGCATCAAAATATAACCGCCACTTGTCGGGAAGCTTAGCGGGATCGGAGATATAGGTTTCATACATTGACTCAAGCCAGGTTGCGCTTTCACCATAAAATGTCGAACTCTCCCACAGTGCTAACATGTCTGCTTTATTTTTTTTAGCCATCTCGCACCTTTTGTCAATATTCTTTTAATTGTAGCTGTAGCTCACAAAAGTTGTTTGTGTCTACACATAATTATTCAAAAATTAAAAACCAGCTAAAAATTTATTTGAGGGCTCCGGCAAAATCTGGGATACGCAATGCTGTGCATACAGATCATCGCAATGTTGCATGAAAATACTAATCGGTTTAAATAAGGGCGCTGGCAGTTGCTGGTAATCAAACCACTGCCACTGCTCACACTTATCCGGCTCTAGCACTTGCGCCTCACCCGATTGATAATCACAGGAAACCAGTAGTGTTATGTATGGTTGCTGAGCAATAACAAAGGTTTTATTGGTGTAACCTAAATGACGTAAGGCCTGTACCTGCAAACCGGTTTCTTCGCGCACCTCGCGTACCGCACATTCAATAACGGTCTCATTATTTTCCAGGTGACCACCCGGAAACTGCCAGCAGTCAACCTGTTTCTCAGCATGGCTTTCTACCAGGCGCTTACCCAGCAATAACTGCTGTTCGCGCCAGATTAATACTCCAACACCCATTGTTGGCCTAATACTCATTGTCAGCCATTTTTATTTCTCGCTCCAAAGCGCTATGAGGACTATTCTATTATGTTATACACTATTGATTCAAAGGCAAAACCTGGAGGGTGAGCACATGCTAAATAAACAAAAATCTTACAGCATACACAGTATGGAACTGGGGCCGATGGAGAATTTCGTTTACCTGATTCATGACCATGCTAGCGATACCGCTGCGATTGTTGATCCCGCATGGGAAATTGATCAGATGCTTGATTATGCTGATGCAAAAGGCATTCAAATTACCGACATTCTGCTTACCCATAGCCATCACGATCACATCAATGGTTTACAACAGACGCTGGAGCATAGCGATGCCAGGGTGCATTTATTAAAACCGGAAGCAAAATTCTGGGGGGCGGTGCCAGACAAACCGGTGCTGCACCATGGTGGCGAGCAGATCAGCATTGGTGACAGTCAAATCAACATTCTACACACACCCGGACACACACCCGGATCGGCCTGTTACCACATCGGTAGCGACCTGATCGCAGGCGACACCTTATTTGTCTTTGGCTGTGGCCGCTGTGACCTTGCCGGCGGCGACCCGGAGGAAATGTTTCAGACCTTAAAGAAGATAAAAACCGAACTGCCACAATCAACACTGCTTCACCCCGGTCACAATTATGCGCCGCAAGCACCGACATCAACGATGCGCGATCAGTGTCAGGGCAATCCTTTTCTGCATTTTGATGATTCAGCTGATTTCGTGAAATACAGGATGTTTGTTCACGATAAAATTCGGAATACGCCTTATGAGCAGGTTTCTAAGGAAGAAGCGTGTAATTCAATCAAGTAAAAAGCTTGTAAGGACTTTATTACTTTCGAGTTATGCACAAGACAAAAAATAACGTGGTGAAGGGAAAAATCAATCAGTTAGCTATGAAAGCATTAAAACCAGATAAACTAAATCCACTCAAGACACTGATTATATTTGAGTTTTATACGAAAAGACTTATCTGTCCTTTCTAAAAAGAATCCCCCCGGATAAGCGTCAGAAAAAACAATACAATTTAATCCACAAAGTTATCCACAGGCAGGCGGAATAATTTGTGTAACTACGAAACCTCTGAAATGTTCCAGACATTTTAGTCGTGGTTATTGTTTTGTAGAGCGTAGAATGAAAAGCTCCAGCGCATTCACTAAGCGAGTGAGTTATCTATGTAGTCCTGGCTGGCTTTTGTGCTAATCAAGAAACTATTTTTCATGCTCCATTACAATCGGTTTTTCACGATATGCTAATAATTGCTCTTCAGCAAGCAACTGGTTATCTGAAAACATGACCTTTATCAGTGAGTTATCTCCCTTATCCAGTTCAGTACGTTTGCTTTTGGCAAAGTTTTTGGCTTCGCGAAAGGAGTCAAAGTCATCAATTAATTCCAGATTTTTCACCAGTTCCATTCCTTCTGGAGAAGTCATTTTAAATACATAATAAGGCATAAGGGTATCTCTCAATAATTTCTGTCTCAATCTATCTCAGGATTTGTTAAACTTGAGTGACAAGTCATCAAGCATCCTGGGAGCTTGTCCGAGAATAGAAATCGTAGCGAGGGGAAGCTGATTTGAGT
>CAZALW010000136.1:0-8238 GCA_964485705.1 uncultured Thiotrichaceae bacterium | reverse complement strand
CCATCGTAACCTATGAGGCGCTACGGCAGAATCAGTTTGCTGGTTTGTTTTAATTCGCCTTAACAAGGCTGAGACTATTAGGCAGGCACAATAATACCCTAATCCCTATATAGGATTGCGAAAAATAGTGTAAGTGGTTCCATCCTTTGGTTCGTCAACGGCACATCCTTGTGCCACTACTGATGTGCCTGCTGAATGTTAAAATATCGCTGTCACCTTATTGGTGATGAGAATATTTTAACATTAATCAGGTGCATTAATGACTTGCGCTAGATCCGTAATCCTATGTAGGGATTAGGGTAATAGTTGTCGCTTTTAAACTAAACCGTTTCCTGTGAAGATGTACGGCTTAAGAGTGCCTGCACAGCTTCATCAATGGGCAGGTTTTTGTAAATAACGCGATAAACCTGCTCACTAATCGGCACTTCAACATGATATTTTCGTGCCAGATCAACCACCTCTTTTGTGGTTTTAATACCTTCAATTGCCTGACCAATCTCCTTATGCACCTGTTCCAGCGTTTTTCCCTGCGCCAGTAACAAACCGGTTTGTCGATTACGCGACTGGTTATCAGTACAGGTCAAAATCAAATCACCCATGCCGGACAGCCCCATAAAGGTTTCACGTTTGCCGCCCATGGCTTCCCCCAGACGCATCATTTCTACCAGACCACGGGTAATTAATGCTGCGCGTGTATTAGCACCAAAACCCAAACCATCCGCAGCGCCTGCGGCAATGGCCAGTACATTTTTAAAGGCACCACCCAGTTCAACACCGATAAGGTCGGTGCTTAAATACACGCGAAAACGTCCGCTGTGCAAATCATCACTAATCTGACTGGAAAAAGAGGCTGAGGTTGAGGCAACGGTAATAGAGGTGGGTAAATTTCGTGCAACTTCCCCGGCAAAAGTCGGTCCCGACATCACCGCCAGTTTTTTACAGCGTGGCAATTCTTCAGCTATTACCTGATGAATCAGCTTGCCACTGCCTTGCTCCAGGCCTTTACTTGCCCAGGCAATACCGATGCTTTCATCAAACAAATGTTTATTTTTTTGTAAAAAAGAACGGTAAGCATGGCTGGGAATTGCCATCAAAACCCACGCTGGCGATGCCAGTGCCTGCTCTATATCTGCGGTTAGTTGTAACAGCTCAGGAAAAGCGATATCCGGCAAAAACTGCTGGTTACAGCGCTGCTGCTTTAAAAGTTGAACATGATCGGCTTCATTTCCCCACAGTAAAACGGGATGCCCGGCTCGAGCCAGATGAACCGCCAGCGCCGTTCCCCAGGAACCCGCACCCAGCACGACAATGGGGTGTTTTTGGTCAACAACTGGCATGTTTTTTACTACCTAGATCCTGTAAGTGATTGTGCATATAGAGTGTAAGATATTGATTTGTAGAGCAATTTTAATTCGAGTGGAATACTTATTGATATTCCCGAAGAATTATAGTTGCTATACGAATCAAGAGCTTGCGCTATATGTGTGCAAGCTCTTGCAGGATTTAGGTACTAAGAGCTAAGCAGCTTCTTAGTGTGCCACGTCCTTATCAGTCGGCGCGTCTATTGGCGCGTCTGCCTGCGCTTGTACCTGTTGCTGCACTTTCTGGCTATACAATGCATTAAAGTTGACAGGAGCAAGCAATAATTGTGGAAAACCACCTTTTGAAATTAACTCCGATATGGCTTCTCTGGCATACGGAAACAAGGTTTCCGGGCAATAAGCACCAAGCATGCCAGCAAGATTTTCCTGTGGAAAACCAGACAGTGTGAAAATACCGGCCTGTTTTACTTCTGCGAGAAAAGCCGTTTTTTCATTATGTTTAGCCGTTACCGTAACCTCTAGCAACACTTCGTAGATATCATCAGTGATAGCCTGATGGCTACTGTTTAACTGTACATTAATTTGCGGTTGCCAGTCACCCTCAGTAAACGCCTGCGGTGAATTGGGTGACTCAAAAGAAACATCTTTTAAATAAATTTTCTGAATAGCAAACTGCTGCTCTTCATTCACTTGTTCTTCACTCATAACTTTTTCCTAATAATATAAATACTCAGATGAATAATTTGTAGTGGGTCAGGGTTTAATCTGTAGGTGTTTTAGGGTGAATTCAGGTTGTTTAGAGATGCCCTTTAGTCTATAGGTATTTAGGTGAATAGCAAAAACGTAATACCATCCCCTAACCCACTACAGACTAAACAACCTAAAGTCGTTACTATTTTTTAGACAGCGGCATATTCGCCTCTTTCCACGCCGCAATACCGCCTTCCAGGTTATTAATATTTTCAAAACCGGCTTTTTTTAACATCTTTAACGCACGTGTGGCGGTGTTACCTGAATTACAATAAACCAAAACCGGCTTATCTTTGAATTTAGCATAACCATCAAGGTTTTTTGCAAATTCATTTAAAGGGGTATTTTTAGCACCCTTAATGTGACCATTTTTATATTCAGACACAGAGCGAGTATCAATAATCAGTGCGTCATCATTGTTATTCATTAACCGAATCGCCATGGTTGCTGATAACAGTTTTCCTTTGTTGGCCTGATGATCTAACTCGGCTTTTATCAGCATCACCAGTACCCCGGCGAGGGCGGCGAATAATATTAAATTGTTCGATACAAATTCAGAAAGTTGCTCCACAGTGATACCTAGTGATGTTGCCCCGTCAGGAGATAATTAAAGAGTAGGGAGAGCGTTACTAAAATACTCTGCTTTATGGACTATTATAACGCTTTGGCTGACAAGCAGGAAAAAATAAGACGATAGAGTTATCGATAAAACTATCTAATAAAACAGCCTGATGAGCGGAATATTATGAACAGAACACTTCCTGCATCATGCCGATTAAACGCAAAGTGCGTGTGTCGCCGACACGATAATACACTTTATTGGCATCTTTCCTGGAGGCAAGAATACCTTTATCACGTAATATGGCAAGGTGTTGCGAGATATTACTTTGTGAGGTGCCCACGGCATCGACGATATCCTGTACACTCACTTCCTGATCACCCAAAGTACATAAAATCTTTAACCGTAGAGGATGGGACATCGCTTTAAGTGAACGAGAGGCACGACTTATATCTTCATCTCGCGACATTAAATCAGGGTCATTCGGTCTTATAGCCATATCTTTCCTCAATGAAAAAGCGTAATCCAACAAATGCTTTTAATAATATAATTAATAAAGCATACATTAATACACTTTTTTTTGAATTGAAATAGCTAAATCAGAAAATTTGAGTAAATGTTTTTACTCAAACCTCAACATCGGTCAAAAATCAACACGGCACTCACCATAATCTTATTTTGTACAGACACCAAATTGCGTACTTATTATTCAATATTTTTACTTTTAAGCCTTTTTTTCTGCTGCGGCACAGTTTTTGCGTCAAAAAATGCAGACAAGGCACACTATCAAGTCAAACTTGAAAAACTACAAAAAAGCATTGCAAAGATACAGCAGCACCTCAAAGGCAGCAAAAAACAGCGTAGCCATGTACTCATCGAACTTCAAAAACTTGAATCCGAAATCAGCAAAAACGCTATAGCTCTCAATAGTTTATCCGAAGAAGTGCAAACCATACAGCAGCAGGAAACAAAGCTGGAGCAAGACTTAAAACGGCTCAACAAACAACTAAACTGGCAACAAACTGCTTTATCGCAGCAGATGCGCTCAGCCTATAGCATGGGGCATCAGCAAAGACTGAAAATGCTGTTAAATCAACAAAACCCGGCACAGGCGGGGAGAACGCAGGAATACTTCAACTACTTTAATCGTGCCCGAACGCAACAAATCGAAGCCTTCGCCGAAACCATTAAAAGAAAAAAACAAACTGAAGCCGCTCTCCATCAAACGCTAACCACTCAAAGCTCACTGTTACAGGCACAAAAAGAAAAAAAAAGAAAACGTCAAAGACAGCGATCTCAACGTAAAAACTTACTGACCGAGCTAAGCAATAAAATTAAAAACCAGGAGAACACCTTATCCAGCCTTGAAAACAGCCGCGGTCGCATCGAAAATCTGCTTAAATCACTTGGAGAATTACTCGCAGACATTCCCACCAGCCCGTCAGAAAATCGACCGTTTCTGGCGCAAAAAGGCAAACTACCCTGGCCGACAAAAGGCCGCTTTCTTAACAAATTTGGCCACTCTAAAGCGCGTGGCGATTTAAAATGGAATGGCGTGTTAATCAAAGCAGACTTTGGTACGCCGATTCATGTTATCAGCCACGGTCGCGTTGCTTTTTCAGATTGGCTACAGGGCTTCGGCTTTATTACTGTTATTGATCATGGCGATGGCTACATGAGTCTATATGGCAACAGCGAATCTTTGTTCAAACAAACCGGCGACTGGGTCGCTGCAGGTGATATTATTGCCACCGCTGGTGACAGTGGTGGACAACCACAAAGCGGTGTTTATTTCGAAATTCGCTCACGTGGCAGACCAGTCAATCCGGCAAAATGGTGCAAATCTATATAATTACTAATTACTAATTACTAATTACTAATTAAAGTCAAAAACAAAACCCTAAAACTTGATCGCAAACTTGGTAAAGCTGGTTTTTAATTCGTAATTCGTAATTCGTAATTCGTAATTATTTATAGCGGAACAAGCTGGCATTAATGCGCTCTAAGCACTATCATTTACTTATTAACCGATTTGTCCTTAAACCCTTCAAATTAAAAGCACAAATCTTTAACCATTTTAAAGTGGTATCTACCGGAGTTATTTATGAGTAAGCAATATAAGACCTTTCTGGTTCTGGTCTTTGGTATTTTTGTTGGTGTTTCAGTGTCAATAACCAGCAGTGTGCTGGCAGAGAAAGAAGTGGTGGAATCCACTGGCATTCCTCTCAACGAGTTACGTAACTTTTCCGATATCTTCGCTCGCATTAAAACCGACTATGTTGAATATGTTGATGATAAAACCCTGCTGGAAAATGCAATTCGCGGTATGTTAACAGGGCTTGACCCACATTCCACCTATCTTGGCCCTGATGAATACAAGGAGTTAAAAATCGGCACGACCGGTAAATTTGGTGGCCTGGGCATTCAGGTTTCCATGGAAAACGGTTTTGTTAAAGTCATCTCTCCGATTGACGACACCCCCGCATATCGTGCAGGCCTGGAAGCGGGTGATCTAATTATCCGACTTAATGATAAATCGGTTAAAGGCATGACCTTAAGTGATGCAGTCAAAATTATGCGCGGCGAGCCTGGCTCTGATATCAAGTTAATCGTGATACGCGAAGGTGCAGACAAACCGCTTCCCTTTACCATCACACGCGACATCATCGCAGTAAAAAGCGTAAGAAGCCGTATCCTTGAGCCTGGTTTTGGCTACATACGCATCAGCAATTTCCAGTCAAAAACAGGGCGTGACCTGGTGAATGAAGTCAGCAAACTTAAAAAAGACAATGAAGTCGAGCTAAAAGGCCTGGTTCTCGACTTACGCAACAACCCAGGCGGTGTTTTAAGCGCGGCAGCTGATGTCTCTGATGCATTTATTGATAATGGCAAACTGGTTTACACAAAAGGCCGTATCGAAAATTCTGACTTTAAGTTCCACGCCAAACCAGGTGACATCATGAATGGCCTGCCAATGGTTGTGTTAATAAATGGCGGCTCTGCTTCTGCATCAGAAATTGTTGCTGGCGCATTGCAGGATCACAAACGTGCCGTCATCATGGGCAGCCAGTCATTTGGCAAAGGCTCAGTGCAAACCATTCAGGAATTACGCAGCGGTGGCGCAGTAAAAATGACCACAGCACGTTATTACACACCAAGTGGCCGATCCATACAGGGCGAAGGCATTACCCCTGATATCATTCTTGGTCGATATGAAATTAAAGAAACTGAAGATGAAACCTCATTACGCATTAAGGAGGCCGATTTAAACCACACCATCAGCAATCCAACTAAATCGCAGGAGGCCATCAAAAAAGCAGAGGAAGAAGGCAAAAAAGAAAAGGAACAGCTACGTTTAAGTCCTTCTGAAGATTTTCAGTTGTATGAAGCATTTTTATTATTAAAAGGCATGAGCATTTTGAACAAATCCTGAATGCAAAGAGCATATGCCCCTTAAATTAATAGCTGAGCAAATCTACAACTTAAACAAGGACGTTAACGTATCCCATAAAAACAAGTTTAGCCGTCGCTTCGCGTTATTAGCTTTTCGACCCCCTGCATTTGCATTAATCCTTATTGCCTTAATAAATGCACCTGTTTATGCTGAAATTCATGCTGAGAAATTTGCCAGCATAATCATTGATGATATCGGCAATAACTTAAAAAACGGCCAGGACATCATTAACCTGCCCTTTGCACTGACTATTGCCATTCTTCCGAGAACAGACCACGCAAAAAAATTAGCCCTGCTGGCAGTCAAAAGCCATAAAGAAGTCATGCTACACCTGCCCATGCAATCAGTAGCGCATCATAAACATTCCCCGGGCACACTTGATTTACACATGACTGAAAGTGAATTTAACAGGCAGTTGCAGTTAAATTTAAATTCCGTACCTTATGTGCGAGGGGTAAATAATCACATGGGAAGTCTGCTGACCCGACACCCCGGTCATATGAGCTGGTTAATGAGCGCACTCTCACAACGAGGTGATTTATATTTTATTGACAGCAAAACCAGCAGCAAAACAGTCGCTGAAAAAATTGCAACAGAATACAACATACCTAACCTGACCCGCGATGTTTTCCTTGACCCCGACAACAAGAAAAACACTCTGCGCCAGCAATTTGATCGATTTATACAAAAAGCAAATCAACAGGGTTACGCTTTGGCTATTGCACACCCATACCCGAAAACGATAAAGTTTCTGCAAAATCATTTAACAGAATTAAACCAGCACGGCATAACATTATTACCGGTTTCAGAACTCATTAACTACACAAAACAGATAAATAAAACCAGGTAAGTAAAAAGCTGAGTAACTACTACGCGAGTAGTATAAATCATACTGTAACTGCTCAGATTGCCCCTAAAATTCGTCAGTTCAAGGCGAAAAATGTGAGCTTACAAGTGTAAGTGTCCATTTTTTAACGCAGAAATGGCGAATTTTAGGGGTAAGCTGAGTAGTTACAAAACGGAGAACAATCATGTCACATGCACTCGTCCCCCTTGCACAGGGCTGTGAAGAACTCGAAGCAATAACCATAACCGATTTGCTGGTACGAGCAGGCATAACCGTGACTACCTGCGGGCTTGACGAGAAACCGGTAACGGCATCTCGCGGCATCACCATTATCCCAGACACCAGTATCGATAAAATTTTGAACCAATCCTTCGACCTTATTGTCCTTCCTGGCGGCTTACCCGGAGCAGACCATTTGCGTGACAATGCACAACTGCAAACCCTGATAAAAAAACAGGCCGCAGATAATAAATATATCGCCGCCATCTGCGCTGCGCCTAAAGCACTGGCACAGGCAGGATTATTAGAAGGCAAAAAAGCAACCGCTTATCCCGGTGTATTAAACGCACTTGGTAATTCCAACATAAACATCACAGAAAATGCTGTAGAAATCGATGGCAATATTATAACTTCCCGTGGCCCCGGTACTGCCATAGATTTTGCTTTATGTTTAATTGAGCGATTAGAGGGCATCGATAAACGCGAGGAAGTAAACAAACAACTTGCCCGCTAAAAATATATCGGCAAATTCAATGGCTTATGAAGAAGCATACCCTTACTAACTAGATATTTGTAACTTTTTTGATTTTCGTTATAATACTTGATCAAAATACTAGGTTATTATTTACACAAGAGGCAGAACAAACCCATGCAAACAGAAGTTAACGGACAAATTATACAACTCAGCGAAGCTGGCTGGTTAGAAAATCTTGACGAATGGAGTGAAGAACTCGCCGTCGAAATTGCTAAAAATGAAAAAATTTTTGATGGGCTCACTGAAGAGCACTGGGATATCATCAAAGAGGCACGTGACTATTTCCATGACAATGGCAGTGTCTGCGAACCACGTTCATTTTCAAAAATAATGAAGAAAAAATACGGTAAAGATCGCAGCGATCAAAAATATATTTATTCTTTATTCCCCACCGGACTAATAAAATGCGCGAATAAAATAGCTGGCTTGCCACGACCTAAGGGTTGTAGTTAAACCTCACTCTGGCATACGGATGTGCCTGACGGCGAATGTCCGCCTTCGGTCATTAGCGGACTTTCACGAAAAACAATTTTATCCACAGATGAACGCAAA
>CAZALW010000135.1:0-8255 GCA_964485705.1 uncultured Thiotrichaceae bacterium | reverse complement strand
GAAGATTAGTAATGACTTATATAGGTGATGGCACTGCCATCACTTACAGAAAGCAACAGAATTTTAAAAGCAGAAGCAATAATAATGATAATTTGTTTTAATACTCACCCTTACTTATGCGATGCCACATATTCTTCAAGCACCTTATTAATGCGTGTTTGCCAGCCTTTTCCTGTGGCTTTGAAATACCGAGTTATCTCTTTGGATAAGCGGATATTCACACGATCTTTAGTCTCTTCGCTGACAGGTCTACCGGCTTTTCGCAGTGTTGAAAAATCGGTTACTTCATATGTATCTGGGTCGGCTTCAATACCCGCTTTAATTCTTGCTTCTTCATCATCGTCAGGTAATTCAAAAATGCGACCAGATTTAGATTTTACGTGCATAATCTCTAACCTCCTGTTTGTCTGCTTTACGCAGACTAATTATATGATAATGGTCATTCTCTTCTGTAAAAACCACACAGTAGACAGTCTTTCCAATGGGCGCGAAGCCCAGAATTCTGATTTCATCATAATTAAACCGAACGTCTTGTTCAGCAATCAAAAGATCCCATTCAAGCCGTCTGGCAACCCTCAGACTTACGCCATGTTTCTTTTTGTTGATAAGATCTTTTTTATGATTATAAGTGATCTCCATAGCTATTACTGTACACACAATAATAGTATAAATCAATGCCTTCAGGTGGTGGGTATCCCACCACCTGAAGGCAGAGCAAAAAATTGGGAGTCCCAATTTTTTGCAGGAGTCAGAGGAAAGATTAGTGATAATATCTAAACTTAAAGTAATGAAATCCAATGCAGGTTATTACATTGGTCGTGGTTACTGGTCACAAGAATTCGACCCGCAGACCAATCCTGACGATGTCACTGACGATATGTGCGGGTTTCCTTATTCCCGCGAATCCGAGTATTTTGGCACTCTATCTGAAGCTAATAAGTACCTGGATTATATTAATAATTTAGATGCTGAGTAGATGATGCTTATTAATACTCTGGCCATGAGGCAATCCCATGTTTTGGCGTAAACCACAAAATACCGATTTAACCCTGTCTTCCTTAAAACTGGATCAATTACCCATCCTTGGTTCAACGGATCTGATACTGTTATTAGGCTTGCAAAAGCGACTGGATTCCATCAAAAGCCTGGCGGCCATTGGTGATACGCACTTCAATGCGTTATATACACCCTCAATTAACCAATATCTTGAATCAGTGCAACTAGCACCTGCATCAGCTTCACACCATCATGCAGGCCCAGGCGGCCTGGCAACGCATACGCTGGATGTTATTGAAACAGCTCTGCGAAAGCGCAAAGCCTATAACCTGCCCCAGCACTCTAGTTCTGAGCTTATCGCAGCACAGGAACACATCTGGACATATGGTGTATTTGCTGGTGCATTATTGCACGACATTGGCAAGATGGTCTGCAACAGTCAAATTATCCTGGATAACGGACTATTGTGGACACCTCATGGTGACAGCATATTGAGTGCTGGCGCAAAAACCTATCGTGTTGAATTCAAAAAATCGCCTTATAAAATGCACACTACATTAAGCAATGGCTTTTTGCATTTGCTTGCACCGGCTGGGCGTGGCTGGTTGGCACAATACCCTGATATTCTGGCGCAACTCACGGCCTGGCTTTCTGGTGATATTTATGAATATGGCACAATCGGTGAAATTGTTCGCCAGGCCGACGGTGAATCAGTTGCGGCAAATTTAAAGACTGGCGGTGATCGTAAACGCTTTCCGAATGCGCCAACCATTCCGATGGTTGATCGTATAACCACAACACTGCGGCAACTCATTGATGAAGGTAAACTTAAAATCAACCGGCCTAATGGATCATCCGGCTGGTGTGATGAACGATATGCGTATATGGTTTGTGGCACTGTGGCAAATGCAGTGAGACAACAATTACAAAGCTCTGGCGCAACAGACATACCATCGGATAACTCTATTTTGTTTGATACCTGGCAAGAACACGATTTTGTTATCAGCACACCAGAAGGTGGCGCAATCTGGTACTTAACCATCAATGGCTCCCTGCATCTGACTGTCTTGAAATTTGAGGTTTCGCGTCTTTTTCATCCAAGTCGGCAACCCGCGCCTTTTGCCGGTGAACTAAGTATTAGCGATACCGATCAGGCTGTTACGCATGAAACAAAAACTCAATCACATGATGCAATAAATCAACCGAATGATACGCCTGATATTGCTTCTACTGAAGATAAAACAGATAAACAATCAACCAAATCACACACTACAAACCCTGCTGAAAAGAAGGACGAGAATCTATTTAATCTCAATACTGATAGTGCTGAAACAAATCAAGAAACTGTACCAAAGAGCGATTCTCATCATGTAAGTAACATTCACATGGATGATATACCAGTGCAGATTAGCGCAAAAACACCTGGTGCTGCGGCAGATATTGATGTTCCCAATCTATCAAAAACTGCGCCAAATTCCTTTGACTTAAATGATCCCGATCTGGCACATTACTTTCTTGACTGGTTGCGTACTGGCATACGTGACGGAAAGATAGCGTCGAACCGGCGTGACGCACTTGTTCATGTTGTCAAAGAAGGCGCGTTGATTGTGTCCCCTCTATCGTTTAAAAAATTCGCTCATGAAAAGAGCTTGCTCAATGCAGACAATAATGAAAACGATGCCTGCAAGAAGGTTCAAAACAAGCTGGAAAAAACAATGCGAAAGACAAAACTACACAAAAAAACAACAAGCGGCATGAACATCCATACTTACCTGGTGCAAGGCCCAAAACGAGAAACAAAACTTAAAGGCTGGTTGCTCCCCATTCCTACCGTTTATGGCGATATTAAGCCGCCAGATATTAATCCGGCTTTGGCTAATCTTTCTGGGTTTTTAGCAACTAAAAAAGAATAAATAGTAGTTTTAGCGGTATAGTAAACAGACTGGTTTGTTACTCTTGTGTTTCGCTTTTTGGTGGCACATCTTCTAATTTAAGCAACCTTTCACTTCGCCAAATTCTAACTACGTGAATGGATGTAACTTCTCTTAGATATACAATCCTGAATGGTTTATGAATCAATTCGCGGATTTTATCTATATTGAACTCAGGTACTTTTCTACCAATATCAGGGTTTGCGGGTAACGTTTCTATGTGATCGATTATAGTGACTATAAACCGTTCCCCAATATGTGGAACGCCTTCTTTAGTGTAAAATTCTTTTATTGCTACAAGATCAATATAAGCAGAATCAGATATTAAAACTCTCAAGTCGTGATACCTAATTTATTTTTTACATCTTTGATACTTTGCTCATTACCTTCTTTTATTTCCACCAGGCCCTGGGCTACTGCTTTTATAAATGCCCGCTCCTCCTCAAGGTTTTCATATTCTTCTAAACTCTGGACTACTGCAACTCCACGACCTCTGCTAGTTAATAGTATCGGTCTATGCGTATCATGCGCTCGATTGACTATTTTTCCAGGGTTAATTTTTAAGTCAGACAGTGAGACAATGTCTTGAGAAAACTTAATAGTCATGATGAATGCGCTCCATTAGGTGCTATTAATAGGTCTTGATTATAGCACCTATAAGCATCTTCTGTTATTTTATATGATGTCATCTTGTCGTGCTTTCTTTTTGATTTCAGCAAGTATTTCCTCACGACCCAGCTTCGTAAATCCACTTTGTTCAGATTTTATCAACTTTGCGCGGATATATTCAATTTCAGCTTGTTGGCTTCTGGCTTTTCTGATTAGATTATTAATAACATCACTTTTACTGCTAAATTCTTCAGAGTCAATTTGTGATTTTATCCATTCATCATTGGGTTGGGTAAATGTAATACTTGTTCTGCTCATGTTACGTCCTCCAAAAGGATGTGCATATATGTGACAATATTACACCATTCCTGTATCACGGCAATCTCATTTAGAAAACTTGAAAAAACAGACCGAATTAACAATACGAACAAATTACAAAAACCCTCTTGACAAAATTAAACATATTTAAAATTTCGCTTGCAATATATATTTTATTAGTGGTAATCTCCACGTCAGACGAGCCGTAGAAGGATATAGCCTGTCACTCCTACCCGAAGCTCCCTGCTTCAATAGGCATAACTGTATATTATAATTTTATAATGTATATTATGTTAAATTAGGAGTGATGCATAAAACGCAGAAATGCTAAGGCAATTTTTAGACGACTCGCAAGCACAACGTGCTTCTTTAATTCCTCATCCAATAATCACAAATATCGGACATTAACTATGTTTTGACAAAATCTTATGGAACCCGCTCTATTGAAAACACTTCATTATGGAACGCCAGTCCGGGTATTTATCAGAGCCAAAATGTATCAACTCTCCCTCAAAGTTTTCTTGGCCGCGACCGGCAACATAATCATCAATTAAATAATCACCTTTCAGCAACCCCTTGTTTGTGGCCAGGATCAGTTTATAGGTGAATTCGAACCCTAAGTGTTTCTCCACCCAAATTCGTTTCTCTGTGTAACAGAATGGATTAAACACTGATGGCGCTGAAAGTATGTGTACATCGAAACGATCGGCTAACTCCAAAAAAGACTTTACAGCATTGCTCATCGGTTTTAGATTTTCAAAAAAGCCTGGGACACTTTGCGGGAATTCAACTTCTGGTTGTTGAGCCTTGATAATCTGGAATGCACTCGTGTAGTTACAGAGCACATCATCCATATCAATATAGAGTATCTTTTGTGTTGGCATATCAGTTAATTCAATAATGGATTATATGATGCTCCCAGAAATGACAAAACCGCACAATTTTTGTTATGCGGTCTGTCGCCCTTATGCAAAACAACAGGGAGAGTGGTAAATAAAAAGTATAGCCAAATTGCTGCTGTTAAACAACTTATTGTCTAATCGATCACCCTACTCCACTAGACGTTGTTAAGTGATTTCAATCACCAAACGTTTTATGCATGACCACAATCATACATGACAATCATAAAGTGCTATTCTTTTGATAGCGGACATCCAAAAATTTAGTCTTAACCGTCCAGTACAATCATAAGCGGCCATTGACTCACTCGCGGCAGACACTAGAAAGCCTGCCAAAGGAGACATTGAGGATGGGTTGACTTTCAACCATCAGATCTAGATATTGCAATTTTTATGTATATTACTATAATATACATAAATGACTAATTTAACGGACATCACAGGATTTGATTGGGACGAAGGAAACGCCCGAAAAAATGAGAAACACAACGTTTCTATGGCTGAAGCAGAGCAGGTCTTTTTCAATGCGCCGTTATTGGTACTGGAGGATTCCAAGCATAGTAATCAAGAGCCGCGATTCCATGCATTAGGAAAGTCAGATGAAAACCGGCAGTTGCATATTACTTTCACCCTGCGTCAGTCAGGAGAAAAGATACGCATAATTTCAGCGAGAGACATGCATAAAAAAGAGCGAGTTATATATGAAAAAGCAACTTAAAAATATACCACAGTTTGCTGATGAAAAAGAGGAGCAACTCTTTTGGGAACAGAACGATTCCTCAGATTACCTCGACTGGAATAAAGCGACTAAGATAGTCATGCCTAATCTGAAACCAACAACAAAAACAATCTCGCTTCGACTTCCACAACATTTATTGGATTCCATAAAATCTGCTGCACATGCCCGTGACGTACCCTATCAGTCACTGATTAAAGTATGGTTGCAAGAAAAGTTGCATGGACATTAATTCTTAGTCGCTAAACAATCATTTTGAGACATTGAGCAGTTTTTTCTACTATTAAAAACCTCGTCAATAGCGGACATTGACAATTACAGCAGTCTATATTAGAAACAATTGCTCTCTGACCCAGTTTTTCCTGACCCAGTTTTTCCTAAATGATGGTGGCGAAGGAAAAGCTTTTTGATTCAGTTTTGCCTTGTTTTTCTGTTACGTTTAATAGTGAAATTTTCAGGATGTTGTTCTGCCAATATTTCCCACAATTCCTGAGGGCTGGTAAACGGGGTTTGTTTTGCGTCCTCAACACTTTCTACCACACCCACGATTTCATAATGCTTCGGAGAAGCTTCAGGTTTTATATCACGTGGATACACATGTAAGATAAAACTTTTCATTTAATCATGCCTTCCAATAATATTCGCTTCTATCTGTGTTCTGTAATCTATGGGTGTCTATGAATTAGGTGTTTTAAACAATAACGCGGCCCAAAGGCCGCGTTATTGTTATATCTCAATCTATGCTTTATTGAAACACATAAACTGCACCGCTAAAACTAGAAGCATCATTAGTTTGGTCACCATCAATGCCAGTTGCCGAACTCTGTTCACCGATTGCTCCAATAACCAATGTATCACCTGATATAGCCACGCTGTTACCAAAACGATCACCTGCATCGGTATTAGAGGCCTTAATATAAGCTTGCTTAATCCAGTTAGTTCCGCTACGAGCATAAAAATAGGCCGCTCCAGCACGGCTTGCTGTGTTATCTAACTCTCCAGCATTTATCCCTGTGCTATTACTATTCTCATGTGTGGCGCCAATGACTAATGAATCACCATCCAGTCCCACGCTAATGCCAAAAAGATCGTCCGCATCAACATTGGAAGCCTTAATGTAAGCTTGCTGGCTCCAGTCAACACCTGAGCGGGTGAACACATAGACTGCCCCGGAATCTATAGCTAAATTATTTGACTGGCTGCTACCATCACTATCCTCATCAGGTACACCGACCACGAGTGTATTAGCAGATAACGCCAGGGTGGTACCAAATTTATCATCTCTATCAGGATTGGAAGCCTTGAGATAAGCCTGCTGGCTCCAGTCAACACCTGAGCGGGTGAACACATAGACTGCCCCTGACTCATTTTCTGAAATGCTGCCATCACCATCTTCCTCAGGTGCGCCAACAGCAAGCGTGTCACCGTCCAGTGCTACGCTGTCTCCAAACAGATCGTTAAAATCGGCATTAGAAGCCTTGAGATAAGCCTGCTGGCTCCAGACACTAGCGGTACGGGTGAAAACATAAACCGCTCCAAATCCATTCGACGATACAAATTCCATAGCACCTACAGCGAGTGTGTCACCTGATAAAGATACACTTCTTCCAAAACTATCACTAGATTGAGTATTCGAACCTTTGATATAGGCCTGTTGGCTCCAGGTAGTGCCAGTTCGGGTGAAGACATACACTGCACCAGAATTGCCTGCTGAGTTATCCGTCCCGTCACCCGCATTGACACCACTGTAATTACCATCTTCACTTGTCGCGCCAACGGCAAGCGTATCACCAGAAAGTGTCAGACTTATACCAAACAGATCATTTGCCCCTATATTGAAAGCCTTGAGATAAGCCTGCTGGCTCCACACACCACTGGTGCGTGTAAAAACATAGACTGCCCCTGAGTTACTAGCTGAGTTGTTCGATTCACTGCTACCATCACCATCTTCTACATATGCGGCAACGGCAAGCGTATCGCCCGACAGGGCAACCGTATTTCCAAATTGATCATTGAAGCCTGTGTTGGATGCCTTGATATAGGCCTGCTGAGCAAAAGCAATAGCCGATTGTCGTGTAACCACAATAGTATATGTATTTGTTGTGACCCCATCTTCAGCGGTTACGACGATAACAATTGTATTGTCGCCTTCATCAAGAGGGATCGGGTCGCTAGTATCAAATCTGCCATCTATGGCAACACCATTGACAGTTCCAGTGGCGTTCACTGCGAGTGTTGTCGATATTGAGGTACTCGCTAAGGTGAATGCCACGGTTGCAGTATAGTCGAACTGGTTAGATTGAAAGACCTGGTCGAAGCCTCCCCCTGACATAGAAAGGGCAGTAAGGCTTGCATCGTTGCTAACATTAGTAACACAATTTACATTAGCATTCGTTACATTAGCGCCAACGATGGTTCCGCTGCCGTTGCTTACAGTACAGGTCTGACCAGCAGGTTGGCTGCTGACGGTTACATTATAAGCTGTGCCATTTACAATGACCGTAGCAAAGGTAAATGAGGTATTTGCACTTGTTGTAAGATCATCCCCGCCATTGTTTTGCAGGGTCACCAAGCCATTCAGACCGCTGACTGTGCCACCAACCGTGTAACTAACTACATCAGTAACACAACTCACGCCAACATTCGTTACATTAGCGCCAGCGATGGTTCCGCTGTCACTGGTAACGCTACAGGTTTGACCAGTAGGCTGACTGCTGACGGTTACATTATAAGCGGTGCCATCGGCAATGGCCGTAGCGAAGGTAA
>CAZALW010000134.1:0-8410 GCA_964485705.1 uncultured Thiotrichaceae bacterium | reverse complement strand
GCCAGAATGGGATTCTCACCCATTTGAATATATGACCTTGCTCGGCCGCACTAAGAGAGTGTCATTTCTTGCCACGCCTCATAAAGCATAACCATGGCAAATGTATCCAATTCGCAGTACCTCAATAATGCCTTTCTAAGAACATCTTTTTCTGTATCTGATATCTCTTCAAACTGCATTCTTGCGTAGGCCGTCATTGCTGCACCACCATTAGCAAGTTCGTCCTCACTAGATAGTATTTCCATATTTTCATCTGTTATATCCTCAAATAACTTAGGTAGCTTTTTGTAAGGATCCATTACTTTGTCACCACACTTTTCAACCCATGTCCAACCAGATGGGAAGTTGAGGCTGGGGATGCCATCTTTTGTCCCATAAATGGGTTTATTGTATTTGTCCTGTAAAAACATTGATCCGTTCAGAATTGCAGGCAAGACTACTTTGAGTGAGTTTGAACCTTTCATGACTGGATCAAAATAGTATTTTTTAACAAGATCCAGCATATCAACCATGTCTCGGTCACCTTTCCAATTCTTAATTGAGTTTTGTGTGGAATGAGTAATGCTGTATATGAATTCAATAAGTTCTTTATAATCATTAACCTTCTCTGGTTCCTCTTCAAGCTGTCGTAAAATGAGGTTGAGAAAGTTATTTTCATGGTCAGCATATCTAAATATAGTGCCTTCATCATTTTCTAGTTGCAGTTTTAGTTCGCGAATGAAATCAAAATTTGGAAAAACGCCTCTATCGGTGCATATGTATTCACCTATATGTTCTATTTGACCATCTTCATAATAAACGTGATGAGAAAATTGGAAGGCGATGCCTTCATATGGCTTTCGCCCCTTAGTAAAGGGGAGCGCTACCATAGTGGTTTCAAAATCAATAAAGTGTAGAGGGAAGGTCCATGAATCCATTTCTAGCTTCATCCCTGGTGCATCAAAATACAGCTTGGTATCATTGTTTTGGCTTTTTTCTATCTGAAGCCATTGCCGTTCTGATTGAGATAGACCAGGTTTATCACTTTCATTAATTTTTAAATCATCAACTGTTAGATCTAATATTTTAATTTTTCCTTGCTCAAACAGTTTGTCTCGTGTTCTATAGTGTAGATTCCATATATCTAAAATATTTGGTTCATTAAAGTCCTTGTCGCCCCACTGCAATGATTCCTTCCAGCACTCTTTGAAGCCGCTTTTAGAATTTTCATTATGTTCACTATTACATGTGAACTCACATGCTTTGCAATGGCGTCCGATCTTGGAGATGATCTTCGTGTCATTTTCATATGCACTCGCGAGATATTGAATATCTTCTTCAAAGCTTCGACCAGATTCAGTTGTGAGTTCCTGTATATGCTTAACTGCCTCATCGACTGGAACTTGAATTAGTACACGATGCTTTAGGTCATCATCTGATAGTGATGAGTGAACAGATATGCCTTTTCGGTTATTGTCATCACGTGTGATCCGAAACTTCTGATTTAACCCATTTGTTGCACATTTGGCATTTTTGTCTGCAAGCATTAGATAATTACTTATCGTTGTCTCTGGAAAAGCACTAGCTAACACATAATATTGAAATGCTACATCATATAAATAAGGTTTCCATTTATTGTCTAACCCGCCTTTTTTCCCAAAAAAAGGTGAGGTATTGCTAGAGTCATATGATTTTGCTTTTACTTCGATTAAATCTAAATGATTTCCTTCTTTTACGAGAACGTCGATACGAATAAATAGATTATTAAATCGAATTGCTGGTTCGTAGATGATTACATTATCTTGCTTAAGAAGCTCATTCGTTTCTTTTTCGGCATCATCATAATCAAGTGTTGTGATGTCATGGCCGCCAGGGAAATAATGTTTGGCAAGCTCGCCTACTTGATATCCGCCTTCAGCGAGAGCCTCCATAAAGGCATCATCCATTTTACTGTCAGCATATTCTTCTTTTTTTGTGTAAAAAAGCTTCGTAGGGCACTCAAGTGCCAGTTTGTAACGAGATTTTGTTAAATAGCGAGTCGCTGACATATAAGTTCCTTTTGTGAGGTGAAGTAAAACTTTTAAATGATGTAAATCCAGGTCTTGGTTGTTACCCTGTTAGTAAATAATAACGTTTTTAGGCGTTTTCCTTTTATGAGCCTTTAGTGCTTCGAATGTGGTGTCAATATATTGTTGAGGTACTGGTGATGGTGACACACGAAAATCGATTGCCAGGTTTTCAGACTTAATGGTTTTTGAGTTCACAGTAAGAAATTCTACAATATGTGTTTTGAACTCCTCTAATACAGCGGGGTCAGTTGAATCGGATAGTTTTCTGATATATTTACAAGGAGTGGCGCTCAATGGTGCTTTAGGGTGAAGTGTGCCGGCTTCATTTAACCGATTTATTCTGTCTATAAATTCATTCAAATCCATACGATCAAGACCATATTCTTGTTCACCACAAAAAACTAGTGCTGAAAATCCAGGATCAGCGATTGTCAAAAAATGCCAGCCTTCCTTCGCATCAAATGGCTTCTCAGATTCATTAAATATAATATTCATAATGATTCCTTAATATGGTATTTTTAGAAATAAGTGTAGCTTTAGCTGATGGAGAAATCTTTAATCTGCGTATATTGTTTTAAGTTTGCTTGTCCTGTTACTGCAGGAATATTGATGTTGCACCATATGTGCGTCATATTATGACGTATGTATAGTATACACTTAACATTATATTGGATGTTGCGTTCACCATTAGCAGCATCTTTAAAAACTATTATTTGGTTGAAAGATTATGAGTAAATTAACAGTCGCAATTTCCTCAAGAGCATTGTTTGACCTTGAGGAGAGTCATAAGATTTATGTTGAGCAGGGTATTGAGGCTTACTGTAAATATCAGATTGAGCATGAAGATGAAAAGCTGGCAGAAGGCACAGCATTTCCATTGGTGAAAAAATTACTAGCATTAAACGATGATAATGATAAACAACGTGTGGAGGTTATTTTACTCTCCAAAAATAGTGCTGATACCGGCCTTCGTGTATTCAATTCTATCCAAGAACATAATCTGGATATAACGAGGGCAGCTTTTACTAGTGGAGAAACGCCGTATCGTTATGCAAAACCATTTTCTGCTGATTTATTCTTGTCATCAGATGGACAGGATGTTGCAGAAGCTGTGGAAATGGGATTTGCAGCAGCAACAATTATTCCATCAAAAATGTCTAATCAAGATAATAACCAGCTTCGTATTGCCTTCGATGGTGATGCAGTTATTTTCTCAGACGACTCTGAAAAAATATACAAAGAACGTGGGCTGGAGGCATTTGTTGAGTCTGAAAAAGATGCAGCAAAGGAGCCTATGCCAGGTGGGCCGTTTAAAGACTTTCTTTCTGCCTTACACAGTATTCAATCTTCTTTTTCAGCTGAAGAATCACCAATTCGTACGGCATTGGTTACTGCTCGGTCAGCACCTGCACATGAGCGAGTGATTCGAACACTAAGAGCATGGGGTATTCGTATAGATGAAGCATTATTTCTTGGCGGTATGAAAAAGGGGGATTTTCTTAAAGCATTCAATGCAGATATTTTTTTCGATGATCAACTGCTCCATTGTGAATCAAGTAGTGAGCATGTTGCTACTGGACATGTGCCTCATGGCGTGGCTAATGACAAGATACTTGAGCCTACACCAGAGGAGCATGCTTATCATAAGGGGTGGCAAAGTTATTTCAACAATATTCCAGAAGAAGAGAATTCATATGATGCTAATAGTCAGAGTAAACTGTATGAAAAATGGGATGATGGTTGGAAATCAGCCTATATAGGGGATCACTAATTATCTTTATTCAGGTACATACCATTCTGCTGCACAGCAGCCACAATATTTTAGAAATATAGAAAATATTAATTTTATTTATATAATTTTGCTGTTTCTTTAACGGTGCGAGCAATATCATCGCGTAGACTTGTTGGTCCTAGCACTTTAATTCGTTCACCTAGTCCGAGTATCCACCACTTCAATTCTATTGTTTCACGGATAGTGGCTGTGACAATAATCCCGTCATCATTGGCATCTTCTATTTTTTGGTCTTTACAGAGTGGAGTTTCAATGACATGTGCTTTTCCATATTTATGAATCCAGGCTTTAAATTTGATCTCTTTACCACTAAATGGTTGTGCAAGATCTTTGTCAATGAATGTATCAAGATCAAAGGATAATGACTTTTTTGACTTCGAATTTAGAGAGTTTGCTGCTTGTATTCTGTGTAACAACAAACGAACTATTTTGTCAGTATCATCAAGGTTGCATATCAGCTCAGTAGTAGAGTTTCTGTGTAATAGAGCATAGGGATTAATACGGTGAATCTTTGGGTTGCTAGTTTTATTCGATGCTGCCATGTAGGTCACCTCCAATTGCACATCGTCATAAAGCGCCTGGGTTACCGTATCGTAAATACCATCTTTGATAGGCGCACTAATTTGACGTAATGATCGTGGTACTACACGTATTTTCTTTAGCCAGTTGTGTGCTTTTCTTTTATCCACATCATGAAGAACCTGCCTGGCCGTAGAAAAATTTGGTTTTAGGTATTCAAAGCTCTGTTTCGGTAGTAACGGCTTAAGCATTTCTTCTGCAAGCTGAAATGTTAAAGCTGTAAATTGTCCCATAGCCGGTATTGCTAAGACTTCATTAGCGTCCCAGTACCAGCGAAAGGGCTTTTCCGTATCATTACAATTAATTGGAAAATCACAACTCAACTCATCCATATCGCGTTGGACAGCTCTTGTTTCAGCATCGATGCCATCTTCTCTTAGTAATTTCATTATTCGTGGCACGGTAATCATGCCATCTTTTTTATGTGGTAGTAACTGAAGTATGCGGAGTCTTCTGTTTATGGCATTGCTCATTAACGTTCCTTTTTAGTGAAATTGCAGATAATTAGTATTATGCGTCAAAATATGACGCACCTTGTGTATATATTAGCAGCTTACCCATCAAACCCAAGGTGTCGTCTATGAAATTGTCTAATCGTGATAAACATATTCTTGCTGTTAATTTACTTAGTGAATACTTGTTAAAAGCCGAATTTGAACATTTGGTGTTTTCTTCGGATAAATATTTTGATATATATATTCCTTCAAGTGAAACTCGTATTAAGGTTTTTTGTAATTATTCAAATTCAAAGAATTTGAAGGTTTCTAACAGTTTTGAAACTGAAAGTGGAGTTCTGTATTTGGTTGTTAAACCTACAAGGAATAATGTTCACGGTTTTAGTTGTGTTGGTGGTGTTAAATCGATTATTGATAATTCAATAAAAATATTTGATACAAAAGGATCCCCAAAAAACATACAAATAAATTTATTAAAATCTCTATCGGTTAGCAAGTTTATTAATAATGAAAAATGTATTCTCAAAGAGAATGTGGTGATGCTGCCTGCTGATATGGTTTTTAACGTCATATCTTCGAATATAAAGCATCGTTACGTCAAACAATGTCGCACTCTCGCAAGTAATTTGTTTGTGCCTGAATTTAGCTTATCAAGTAATTGTTCACAGCATTAATTTAAACTTTTCCTGGAGGTATGATTATATGGTTAGTACACATAATATTTCAGAAAATGCATTTAATAAACATCCAATGAATGATGTCGCTGGACTATGGGCATTGAGGATACTGAAAAACTTAAATGGTCTGAATAGTTTATCGGAATTTTGTCTTACTAATGACGGTGAGATGCTTCGAGCTTTTGGGCTAGGTGATTTAGAAGGCTCGGATATAGATAAAAAAGACTTTGCAAAAAAACTAAAAGCTAAACAACTAGTGTATGAAAAAAACTGTCCTCGTATAAATGGAATTCTTAGACATAATTTAAAACAGTTTGGAAAGCTTGTTGGTTTATCTAAAGCTGATATTAAAGTACTTGGTTTTGCTGTGGCAATTCACAGCCATCAAGGACTGGATAACGTTGCTGACACTCTAGGAAGTCTTAATGGTTCAGATATTGTTCGATATCTATCTGTCATTCTAGATGTGCCAGTTAAAAAAATACAAAAGGTACTTGATAGTAAAAGTGTACTCTCTAGCTCAGGTGTCTTAAGACTTTCAAAAAATGGTAATGCGCACTTACGCAGTAAATTAAATTTATTGAGAGGTCTGGGCGACATTCTACAAGAGCGACATTCGGATGATTTAGGGATGGTTAGTGATTATTTTGTTGCAGCAACTAGTTCAAAACTAAATGTTGGAGATTACAGGCATATAAGTGATGACTACAGTCTTATAAGTAAGTATTTGTCTAAAACAGCAACAATAGGGTTACCTGGCGTTAATATTCTGATTTATGGTCGTCCTGGTACAGGAAAAAGTGAATTGGTCAAAACAATAGCTGATGATCTTGAACTCAACCTTTATGAAATTAGTGTTTCAGATAGAGATGGCGATGCTCTGACAGGTAATAATAGGTTTACAGCCTTTCAGTTGTGCCAAAAAATATTAGCCAGGCAGAAAAATGGCATTGTGTTATTTGATGAGGTTGAAGATGTCTTTCCTGGTAATTCAATGTCATTCTTAAGTATTAAAAATAATAGTGACAGACGTAAAGCATGGATCAATCGATTGCTGGAGGAAAATCCTGTCCCAGCTGTGTGGGTAAGCAATAATATTGAGCAGATAGATAATGCCTTTATTCGTCGCTTTGATTTTGTTTTAAAGCTAGATCATCCACCTAAAGATGTACGTGAAAACATTTTAAATAAACACTTTTGTGAGCTTACCGTATCACCACAATGGATAAAAAAAGTGGCGGAGAATAATAATATTGCGCCTGCATTGGTTTCACGCGCTGCACGTGTAGCCTCAATGATTGATGACAACAATAAATATTGCACTAAATCGGAGAAACATCTTGAGCATATTATGGGTAATACGCTTGAGGCTATGGGGTATTCCGATAAGGTATGTACGAGTTCAAAGAGCACATTTTCATATCGACTCGATGCGTTAAACCCTGATGTTGATATTCGCCAACTTGTTGATGGATTAAAACAAAGTCCAGAAGGACGACTTTGTCTGTATGGTCCACCTGGTACGGGTAAGACAGAATTTGGCCACTATGTAGCAAAAGTGCTTGAGAAATCTCTGATGATTAAGAGGGCGTCTGATCTGTTAGGGCAATATGTAGGAATGACTGAAAAAAACATTGCTGATATGTATAAACGAGCTCAGGAGGATAACGCCATCCTGTTGCTTGATGAAGCGGATAGTTTTCTCAGAGATAGAAGTCTTGCACAACATAGCTGGGAGGTAACGCAGGTAAATGAGATGTTAACGCAAATGGAGGGTTATGACGGCATATTCATTTGTTCGACAAATCTGGTTGATAACCTTGATTCGGCTTCATTACGTCGCTTTGATTTCAAAATACACTTTGATTATCTCAAGGTTGATCAGTCCTGGATATTATTCCAGCAAATACTCAAGGATCAGGGAATGGTGACTCCTAAAAAGAGTTCTTTGAAGAAAGCATTATCAAAGCTCAATGATCTGACACCAGGTGATTTTGCGACAGTCGTCCGTCAAAGCAGGCTTTGTAAGGAGCCCATGAATGCAGATTTACTATTGCATGGTTTATCACGTGAATCATCATTTAAACAAACGAGTAAATCTGCAGGTATTGGATTTACTGCAGAGATATGAGTGATGTTACATGAACAGAAAAACAATAATCATTGACCCTTGTGTTGATTTTGAAAATATGCAAGAAGTTAAAAGACGAACACCTGCTGAATTAGATGAATTTAACCGTTCTCAACCTGAAATCGAACCCTTAACGGAAGAAGATGAGTGTGATTTGGAAGAGATGTTTCTTGAAGCGGGACTGCTTGAAGAAGTATTTATTCACTAATAGTATTTAGTCTTGATTATATACAGCTCAAATAAATAAAAAAGTATTATGAAACAAGTAACCTATTCCTTATTCTAAATAGAGGCACCTTATAACAACCATGGAGAAACAAAGTAGCACTACTTGATGGCATACCATTCTGGCACTGCCTTTCGTTTTGGAAGATCATCAAGTATTTTTTTAACTTTAGATTTAAGACCGGTAATATTTTTTTGCGATATTCGCGACTCAATTACTGACAAGGTCTCAATTTGACTCAATTGTGTTGTTAAAAAATAGTTGGCCAGATTATTCAATGAGACACCCTGGTGCCTGGCTTCATGTTCCAGACGGACCTTTAACTCAACAGGAACCCTTAAAGTAACAATTTGTGTTTTATTCATTTTCACACCTCCAAAGGTAATAAAAATCTGCAGGTGTTATCACTTTGAATGGATAGATTTTTAACTCCCCTCTAAACGATGAAAACGATCACAACGCGTACAAATAATGACCTGGGCATGGCAACGACAACAAGAAT